>JBILRK010000141.1:0-5791 GCA_044372705.1 Saprospira sp.
GCTTTTCTCTGAATAGGTTTTGCAATCGATTTGCTGCAAAAAACTATCAAGGTCATGCAAGACCTGTAAATTCGATTCGATGAGATTCATAATGGCTTGGTTTCAAATGTAAATTTCCGAATTTTTATTCAATTAAAATAAAGATTTTAAGCACTTACATTAGAATAATCAAAAAAAAATTTGAGTTAATTTTTAAATCAAAAGACTTAGATCATTTCTAGCTTAAAAATTCAATGCTAACTAAAAATGAATTTTTGTAATTTTGACAAAATTTCAACAATGAACGAAGCGCAAATTATTGATAAATTAAAGACTTTATATAGTTCTTATTCTGAAGTAGCCTTAGATAGCATTATCGCGCTCCCACTATCGGGTTCAGAGCGCCGATATTTCAGGTTTTTCGACAAGAATAACAATAGCATTTTGGCAGTGAACAATCCAAATATTGCAGAAAATGAGGCCTATTTTTATTTTAGCAGCATATTGAAAGAAAGCGCTATAAATGTTCCTGAAATTTTAATGATTTCGTTGGAACGCAGTCATTATCTCATAGAGGACCTTGGCGATAACTCCCTGCTGCAGCTTTTGGAAAATGACCGAAAAGTTGAGGGCAGCATCAGTGAAAATACAATAAATCTATACAAAAAAGCAGTAAAATCGCTCGCAGTCATTCAGCTGAAAGTCAATGAAAAAATCGATTACAGCAAATGTTTTCAAAGCAATGAATTTGATAAAAAATCGATGCTGGCCGATTGTAATCTGTTCAAATACTGGTACCTCTACCCCACACAAATGCCATTTGATGAACTTGCATTGGAAAAAGATTTTGAGCAGCTATGCGAATTTCTTTACAATCCTGATTCATTTCATTTTATGTACCGCGATTTTCAGGCAAGAAACATCATGGTAAAAGACAATGAGGTATATTTTATCGATTTCCAGGGAGGAAGAAAGGGACCATTGCAGTATGATCTTGCCTCGCTTCTCTTTCAGGCAAAGGCACAATTACCTGAACAGCTGAGAGAAAACCTGCTGGAATATTATCTCGATTGTTTGCAGAAAGACATTGAAATCGATCGCAGCCAATTCAAAAAATACTACTACGGTTTTGTGCTGCTGCGTAGTCTGCAGGTATTGGGCGCCTATGGTTTCAAAGGGTTTTATCAACGAAAGGAACATTTTTTGCAGAGCATTCCCTTTGCGCTTAAAAATTTGCAAAACTGGCTATCTTCCGCTCCTTTTCCGCTTGAACTACCTGAGCTAAGACGAGTTTTGACTTCCATTATAGAAAGGAACAACATTTTTCCAGAAAGGGAAATCTATGAACAAAGCAATCAAAAGCCTTTGATGCTGCATATTCGCAGTTTTTCCTACAAAAGGGGCTTACCCGTAGATATTAGCGAAGGACATGGTCAAGGCTATATTTTCGACTGTCGAATCATCCACAATCCTGGGCGTTATGAGACTTTCAAAACTCAGAGCGGATTAGACAGAGATGTCATTGAGTTTTTGGAAAGAGAGGGCGAGATGCATCAGTTTTTAAAACCCGTCATGTCAATTTTGGAGATGGCAATAGATAAATACCTGAACAGAAATTTTGATTATCTGGGTATCAACTTTGGCTGTACCGGCGGGCAGCACAGATCTGTATATGCAGCAGAACATGTTGCTGCAATGCTTAGAGAAAAATATTCAGATAGCGTCACTGTTTTACTGGAGCACAGGGAAAGGGGTTATTGGAAGAAGGATATAATTTGATAATCTGATTTCCCAAATTTCTAGTCTTGGAACTTTTACAATGATATTGTGATTAACAGTAAATTGACTTCATCTTTTAACTTTTATATTTTCGCTATTTTCAGTACCTTTGTATTATAAAACCTTAAAACTCCGATGAGTCAGCCTTTTCAAAGGATATCCTACTACCTCAGCAGTATTCCTCATTTTTTTCGATACATTTTTCTGGCGATTTTTGTATTGTTCATCAGTTTGTATTTTCCGGGCAATATTGAAGTTGACTATAAATTTGAACAGGGCAGCAGCTGGGAATATGATGACTTAAGAGCTCCCTTCGCTTTTCCTATCCAAAAATCAGATGCTGAACTTGAGCTGGAAAAGAAAATGCTCGAGAAAGAATATATGCCATATTACAGGCTCGACAACAGCATTGCCGAAAAACAAAAAGCTTATTTTCTGCGGGAACTTTCAAAATTGATTGTATCGAAGAACTTTAAAAAAGATGAGGTTTTTGATCTTAAAATTGATTCATCTTTATTTGCAAATTTTGGGCTGCGCCTGCTTGATAATCTTTACAAAAAGCATATCATCAAAATCGAGGCCTCACATGACAGAAAAAGCAATTCTATTCCTTTTAAACTGATAGATAACCAATTAGAAGTTGGAGAATTCACTTCAAGCGATTTTATTGAGTTAAAAAAAGCCACAGAAATGATTGTGGACAGTATTGACCGCATCAAAGTCTTCCTTCCCAAAAGTGACCAATTACTCAATCTTCTAGTAGAAAGTATTCAGGAATCAGACATCCGTTATGATGCTGAATTAACACGAAAAAATAAGGAACGGGCCATTCGAAATCTTTCGCCCGTGCGTGACAAGATCAAAGCAGGCGAACTGATTATTAAAAAAGGAGAATTGGTTGACTCAATTGCCTACACAAAACTGATTTCCTATGTTAAAAAATATGAGCAGGAAATAAATAAACACAAAAACGGATTTTTCATCTATGCAGGTTATCTGGTACTAACAATAGCGCTTATTGTTATTTTCTGTTTGTATATCTTTGTCTACGAGCGCAAAATATATGAGAATCTGTTACATTTCAGCTTTCTTTTTATACTCTTGGCTGCTTTTGCCTATCTGGCATTTTCGATGCAGCATTTGTCAATTATCAGTTTGTACTTTATTCCCTTTTGTATTATTCCAATTATTGTAAAAAACTTTTTTTCTTCTCAACTTGCCATTTATACTCACTTTATTTTGATCTTATTGGTGAGTCTGGTTCTATCTTTAGATTTTGACTTTTTCCTGGTTCAACTTGTTGCAGGAATGGTGGCAGCTATGTCGAAGAGAAAAATCAGGTATATCACCGATTTTTTCGTTTTGGTTTCTCATATCGGAATGGCCTATTGCCTGAGTTATCTATGCATCGAACTGATGAGCAAAGGTGTTATCAATCCTGTTATCGCCAATGATGGACGTATTATCGAAAACGGTGTTACTTGGGAAAACTTCGGATGGTTGGGGCTCAATGTTGTATTAACAATGCTCTCCTACCCTTTTATTCCTTTATTGGAAAAGGCTTTTGGCCTTGTTTCAGAAATTAGCCTGATTGAACTTTCAGATCTGAACAAGCCTTTATTGCGTGAACTTTCTCTCAAAGCGCCCGGTACCATGCAGCATTCTATTCAAGTTTCGAATATGGCAGAAGCGGCAGCTGTGGAAATCGGCGCAAATGCCCTGCTTGTAAAAGTGGGTGCTTTGTATCACGACATTGGAAAAATGGTTAATCCGCAATACTTCATCGAAAATCAGCATCAAAGCAATCCCCACGAAGAACTGAGCTATCAGGAATCGGCTAAAATAATTATTTCCCACATTTCCGAGGGGATAAAGCTTGCCAAAAAATACCGCCTTCCCGCTTCACTAATCGATTTCATAAGTACGCATCATGGCAGTACTAAGGTGGAATATTTTTACAGGATGCACAAAAATGAAAATCCTGACAAACCCATTGATGAAAAAGATTTCAGCTATCCAGGGCCAAAGCCAAGAAATCGCGAGGAGGTTATACTCATGCTTGCCGACTCAACTGAAGCAGCCTCCAAAAGCCTAAAAAATCCAACAGGTAAAGACATTGATAACCTAGTGGAAAATATTATCAGTTTTAAAACATCGCATGGGCAGCTTCAGGAAAGTAATATCACCTTTGCTGAGCTCGACAGTATCAAGGTGGTTTTCAAAAAACTGCTTCGTTCTATTTATCATGTTAGGGTCGAGTATCCTGAAATGAGTAAAAACTAAGCATTCCAAAGTATAGTATTTGAATATCAACAGTATATTAAAGTAAAAAGCCTTTCGTTGATGAAACGAAAGGCTTTTTACTAATCAGTCTAAAACTTTTTAGAACTGTTCGAAACCGCTGAAGTGCTGATTGCCTTCAATGGCTGCATTTTCGTCAGAATCGGAACCGTGAACGGCATTTTCTCCGATGCTTTTAGCAAAACGGGCACGGATAGTACCAGCTTCTGCCTGCGCAGGATTGGTAGCACCAATGAGTTTGCGGAAATCTTCAACAGCATTGTCTTTTTCGAGGATGGCTGCAACGATTGGACCTGAAGTCATAAACTCTACCAACTCTCCAAAGAAAGGTCTTTCTTTGTGAATTGCATAAAATTTCTCGGCAGATGCTTTTGAAAGTTGTGTCATTTTCATAGCAACAATTCTGAAACCATTTTCTGTAATCTGATTCAGGATTGCACCAATATGTCCATCGCGAACTGCGTCTGGTTTAATCATGGTGAAGGTTCTGTTGGAAGCCATTGTATTTTGATTTTTTTAGTTACAATAATTTTTGTCGCCGCAAAACTACTCAAACTATTTTGAAAATAATAACTAACCTAAAAAGAATTGACTACTAAATGAATCTAGTTTTTTAACGGCTTATTATTAGCTTTTTACTAATGGTTTTTTCTCCCGATTTCAAACGAACATAATACATTGCCGCTGACAGCTTTGAACAATTTATCTCGCATTGTTGAGTCATAGCATCAATGATAGTGCTATAAACTATTCTGCCATCCATTGACATGATTTCCAAGTCTATTGAAGTAGTGGGCAAAGAGCTGAAATCAAGTCTCAATAGGTCTTTTGCAGGATTAGGCGATAAATTTACCTCGAAGCCGATATCCTGAGTATTTGCTACATCGACAGAGCCAACAGTAATCTGCAAAGTTTTGCTGCACTGCCCATTGATAGTTAAAGTAACCGTATAGGTTCCTGCTGCTGTATAACTATGGTTTGGATTCTGAAGATTCGAACTATTGCCATCGCCAAAACTCCAGGTCCAGCTGTTTGCACCAAAGGAGAGGTCATTGAAATTTACATTCAGTGAAGAAGAACCAGCATTTGAGCTGAAATCTGCCTCCAGAACGGTTACAAAAGCATTTTGCACTAAGGTATCAAATCCTGCAGGATTGGATGTGATAAGTCTTACATCGTAAACACCTCCATTATTATAGGTGTAGCTTGGATTTTGTTGAGTTGATTGCCCCCCATCTCCAAAATTCCAGGCCCATGTTGAAGGGTTTCCTGAAGTCTGATCATTAAATACAACAGCTGTTCCAGCACATAGCGTATTGTTATTGACATTGAAAGCTGCAACAGGCAACTGATTGAATGACACCAGATTGATATTATCGACATAGGTATTATTGCCATAATCAGTAACATTGACAAAGCGAAGGTCGACATTATTCCCAACAAAGGCTGTCAGATTTATAGTTTCGGTTCTCCATTGAGCTGCAGCCGAAGGTGTAAAACTAGTTGTAGAAATGGCAGTTGTAGCTAGTTGAGCTCCAGTTTTTGAATAAATTGTAGTGTAGGTTAATCCGCAATCTGTCGAAACTTGTACTTTCAAGGTATCAGTATAAGTCGCACTATACTGTGCATAAGAAAGATCAAAATTGAGCTGGGCGGCAACGGCATTGTTTAAATCCATACTTGCCAAACCAAAAATATCCACTTCTCCGGTAGCACTGTAAGCAAAATTATC
>JBILRK010000142.1:0-5770 GCA_044372705.1 Saprospira sp.
ATTACTTTCGAGGTGATTTTGAACGAACATTATAACCCAATTGTAAGAAGAATCCGTAATATAGAAAAACCCGTCATTGCAGCTGTTAATGGCGTTGCTGCTGGTGCCGGAGCCAATATTGCCTTTGCCTGTGATTTTGCAGTAGCTTCGCAGAAAGCGAGTTTTACCCAGGCTTTCAGCAAAATAGGTCTGGTGCCTGATAGCGGCGGAACCTTCTTTTTACCCCGATTAGTTGGTTTGCAAAGAGCAACAGCACTGATGATGCTCAGCGATAAACTTAGTGCACAGGAAGCAGAATCAATCGGACTAATTTACAAGGCCGTGGAAGAGGAAAATTTCCAAAGTTTTGTCGCTGAACTGGCAGCCAGACTGGCTCAAATGCCCACCAAATCCCTGGGCATGACCAAAAAACTCATCAATGCCGGATTCAACAACAATCTCGATCAGCAACTCGATATGGAAGGAGCCTATCAGGTAGTCGCTGGCGAAAGTTATGATTACCAAGAAGGGGTAAATGCATTTTTGGAAAAGCGTAAAGCGGTTTTTAAAGGGAAATAGTAGCGAGTAGCAAGTATCAGGTAGCAAGTACCGATACCTGATACTTGATACCCGATACCTGATACATTAAAAAATCTAAAAAACATGAAAATAGGCATTCTCGGAGCCGGCTCAATGGGGAGCGGCATTGCACAGGTGGCAGCAAGCTTTGGCCATCAGGTTGTTCTTTTCGACAGCAATATAGCCGCTGTTGATAAGGCATTGGATGGCATGTCGAAAAGCCTGGATAAGCTGGTTGAAAAAGGCAAAATGAGCGCCGAAGACAAAAATGCCCTCATGGGTCGCATTCAGCGCAGCGATAATATGGAAGACTATGCCGGCTGCGGACTCATTATAGAAGCCATCATCGAAAATCTGGAGATTAAAAAAACTGTCTTTTCAAAACTTGAAAGCATAGTCGGAGAGGAATGTATTTTGGCATCGAATACCTCTTCGCTTTCTATAGCATCGATAGCAGCAGCTTGTAAAAAGTCTGAAAGGGTGGTAGGAATTCATTTTTTCAATCCAGCGCCACTGATGAAATTGGTCGAAATTATACCTGCGGTACAAACCTCAAAAGAGACCCTCGAAAAATCGAAAGCAATTATAGACAGCTGGCAAAAGCTAACGGTATTGACCAAAGACACTCCCGGTTTTATTGTAAATCGCGTTGCAAGACCTTTTTATGGAGAAGCACTTAGAATTTTCGAAGAAGGAATTGCTGATATAGCCACCATCGACTGGGCAATGACCGAACTAGGCGGATTCCGCATGGGACCTTTTACCCTGATGGATTATATCGGCAATGATATCAATTACACAGTGACCGAAACTGTTTTCAGTTCTTTTTACTTCGACCCGCGTTACAAGCCGGCATTTACGCAAAAAAGACTAGCCGAGGCGGGCTATCTTGGCAGAAAAACCGGTCGTGGACATTATAATTACGCAGAGGGAGCCGAGATGCCTCAACCCAATAAAGATGAAAAATTGGGCAAAATGATATTCGACCGCATTTTGATCATGCTGATAAATGAAGCAGCCGATGCTCTTTTCTGGCAAATTGCAAGTAAAGAAGACATTGATACTGCTATGATGAATGGAACCAATTATCCAAAAGGCTTACTTAGATGGGCCGATGAAATTGGAATTTCGGAATGTGTAAACAGAATGGATGCCCTTTACGAGCTATACAGGGAAGACCGTTACAGATGTTCGGCACTATTGAGAAAAATGGCCGGAGAGGGAAAAAGCTTCTATTGATTTATTCATTTTGAGCGGCTTATACTGCAGTATTAAAACACATATCGGCAATTTTTATCCTGAAAATGTCAATTAAGCAAATCCGAAGATTAGCTTGAATTAGCTAAAAGATTCAAATTTGAACTGTTATCTTGCATCAAATTTGCAAACTATGCATTCCGAAAACAGGAAATTATTTTTGGTATTGTCTATTTGGTCTCTTGTGCTGCTTCCCTGGCTTTTTGGCAAAGGGATTTTTGCAGATGGGCTATATTATGGCACAATTGCTAGAAACTGGTGTTTCGGAACAGGAGATTTATGGCAGTTTTATGTCTCCGAATCTTTGATGAACCCCTTTTACAGTCATCCGCCGCTAGCATTTTGGCTACAGGGTTCCCTTTTTTGTGTTTTCGGTGATTATTGGTGGCTGGACAGAGCTTTTAGTCTCCTCTGCTTCATTTTAACAGCTACGGCAATGCTTGGCATTTGGCGGCTATATTTCCGCGAGGGCAAAACATGGCTTCCCCTTTTTATCCTGCTGCTTTTACCCACTGCCTCATGGGCCTACAATAATAATGTCTTGGAAAACAGCATGGGGACGTTTTGTATATGGGCAATTTATTTACAGCTCTCGGCTATAAAATCGGGAAAATTAGGTCTCTTGAAAAATGTTTTTTCGGGCATGCTAGTCTTTGCTGCTGTTCTCTGCAAAGGTCCCAGCGGATTATTTCCGCTAGCACTTCCTTTCCTACTGCTTTTATATAGTGGGAAAATCAATACCAAAAGGGTTTTAATGGCTTTTTTACCATTATTTATATGCTCTTTTTCACTTTTCATGCTTTTACAATTTGATGAAGCAAACACTTATTTAAAAGCTTATTTCGAAATACAGATTCAAGGGAGCTTTAGTTTATCTGAAAAAGGTGGCGAAGCATTGATGCTCAAACAATTATTGGTAGAAATTTTACCGCTTGGGGCTGTTGTATTCTTATTGCTTTACTGGATTAAGAAAAAAATTCAACCCGGTAAAGAAGCCTTACTCTTTTTTTTAATTGCAGCTTCGGCCTCTCTACCAATTCTAATCAGCCCCAAACAAATGGGATTTTATATTTTGCCATCTCTGCCTTATTGGGCGATGGGTTTTTCGGCCTTGTTGCAGGGTATTAATTTATCTAAATTTGTTATTTCGAAAAATGTGCTAATTTCTTCATCCATCCTTCTTTTTACAATATCAATATTGGCAATGCTTTACAATTTTGGCCGACCAGTAAGAGACCTTGTACTGTTGAATGACATTGAAAAGATTTCTAATATTCTCCCAAAAGAAAGCAAAGCAGGCCTTGATCCAAAACTCAGCGAACATTGGCAAGTACAGGGTTATTTTGCCCGAGAGAAAAGTATAAGCTTCTACCCTATTGGGCATGCAAAATATAAATACAATGTTGGCACTTTAGACTATAGCCTTACAGGCTGCGAAATTGTTTACAAGGGAAAAGAGCTGCAGCTCTGTCAATGTCCTATGCCCGAATAGAGGCAATGTGTACCAATTTTCGGCTCACCCTGTTTTTGCCGTTCGAAACCGTTACGTAATAAACCCCGCTTGGTAGTCCAGGCATATTGAAATGGTATTGATTGTTTTTGACCGCATGTTTGGGAATTTCATATATCAACTTACCCATTACATTAAAAAGCTGAATATTAACTTTTTGAGAGGCATCAAAATTTAAATTCACGGTAAGCCTTTCGTTGAGCGGATTCGGAAAAATCCCCACGCCCTCTTCAAAACTGCGACGACTATCAAATTCTTCATCGATACTCACATCGACAGACTGTATACAGACCATCTGCATATTGGCCTGAGTGGAGCTTGATGCCGTAAAACCAAAGTAAATATTCTTTTCTTTACCAAAAATTTTGGAGATGTCGCCTTTGTAGGAAAGGCGAAGTTCCTCTTCAAAATAAACCTGCAAAAGCTGAGTCGATGGCGACCAGCTAATCCTGCAACTATGGTATTCGCAGTCGCGCACTTCTTGTCCGCTACTGTTCATACGCACTGCTTTGTGCAGGGGCTGTGCGGTATTACCATTTTGAACCAGTGCAATGTGCGGAACGTAAATATCGGCCTGAGTTTTTGTAAAACGGGTGTCGAATTCAACTGCCAAGGAGGGCGTAATATAGTTAAAACAGCCTGTCTGCTGCGCAAAACCCATAGCGGCATCGGCGCAGCCTATGGCACTGTATTTTGTTTTATCACTGTGCATAACAAAGGCAATACCCTCGCCGGCATAGTTCGAACAACCTAAGTTGACAGCAAAACGAATCTCGAAAGCATGACCCAACTGCGTAGGATATTCTGCCCAGATGCTGCCTACATCGTTGGCAGTTTTCGGAGACGTTAGGCGATAGCAGTTTTCGGCAATATCATCGGCCGAACCGTTTGTGGTGAAAGATGGCTGTGCCAATACCTGTTTGGGGGAACTCAAAAGCAGCGATAAAATAATCAGACAGCCGAAGTGCATAGCGCAATTTATAAAATCAAGGGGGTAGCTTTGTCAAAACTCCTTAAAAAGCAAGGAATAAAACATAGCTGAATTGCCGCAAAATTAAATAATTTCGTAATTAAAAAGAAGCAGATGATACTAAATAAAAATGATTTAATCCCCTTTTAATCTTGATGCCTTTCAATGAGGGAATCACAGGCCTTGTCCAACATTGTATAAACTTGTTCAAAGCCGTCATTGTTCCAATAAGGATCGGGCACTTCAATATTTTGTCCCGGCTCCAATACATTCATGATAAGTTGCACCTTGTTGATATCTTCGTCATTTCTTGCCAAGTTTACAACATTTCTATAATTGGAAGCATCCATTACCAAAATCAGGTCAAAATCAGTGAAGTCTCTTGTTTTGAATTGCCTGGCTCTCTGATAAGTAATATCGATGTTGTATTTTTTTGCAACGTCAATCGACCTGCTGTCGGGCAATTCCCCTACATGGTAATCTCCTGTTCCGGCAGAATCTACCTGCCAGGGAAGCGCCTGTTTTTCTATCTTATCTTTTAGAATACCCTCGGCCAGGGGAGAACGGCAAATATTGCCTAAACATACCATTAGTACTTTCATAATTTTTTATTTGAATTTCATCAGGAAAGTACCTGATGCAAAATTTCATGCGAATGAATTTGAAAATGTTCGAAATGATAACGGTAAAAATTTAAAACTGTTTCAACATAGGCTCTCCTTTGAGCAGTACTCATTTTAAGTTCAGCACTCATCTCGAGAGAATTTTCCAGAAAGAAAAATAGAAAAGCGTTTTGCTCGGGTCGAAAATAATAGGGATGCAGAGGCTGCTCTTCACAGAATACTGCTTCCACATAATCGAAAAAAAGGTCTGAGCTTTCTTCACCACTAAAACCCAGATCGGGCATGATGCCGAGGTGAAGCGCAAGTTTTGATACAAATGAAAGGTGAAAATTCGCCAGTCCGCCATCTGTGTTATCAAGCGTTTCAAAACTATGTTGCAAAAAATTATAAAGGGTTTCGTTTTCCGTTGATTCCTTAACTGTTTTTTGTACCACTTCAGTCATAAAAAGACCCAAAGATCCCTTTATCATATTAAAAGGAATGTTTTGATAAACAATTTTTGGCTTTAACTCTTTTACGCGATTCAAGTCTTTTTCCTCCTTATGGTACACTACCATTTCAACCCAGTTCATAGGACGTACCAATCCGTAGGCAATCTTAGCCTTCGATTGTCTAACCCCGCCCATGATATAGCTGCGCAAGCCAAACTCTCTGGTGTAAATTTCACAGATTACGCTACTCTCGGAGTATTTCACTGTTCTCAAAATAATGCCCTGAAGGGTTGTGAGCATGAGATTTTTTTTAACTTAAGCAGCTCTTAAAGAAACTTTTGAACATAGTTTTGTTGTTCCCAAAAAGCGAATATAGTTCTTAAATATTTACAAAGCGCTAATATTAAAAAAGGATTATTAT
>JBILRK010000143.1:0-5767 GCA_044372705.1 Saprospira sp.
AAACATATTTTACGTGCTATAACCAAGCATGAGGCTAATGATATGTACTATGCAACCACCTGTCCCGAAGGTACAAAATTATGGCTTACTACCAGAGATGAAGATTTGATATTTAGTGAAATGGATAGGATAGTACAGGAGATTGCCGATCGAAATAAAGGTAAAACACCCGTTGCTGTTTTCCACGCTGACTGTATGGCTCGTGGCCGTTTTCTATTCAACCGAATTATCAAAGAAGAACTTATAAATAGAATGCAATTTCCATTTTTTGTAAATGGTGAATGTCCGCCTTGGTTAGGAATGTACGGATTTGGTGAGTTTGCTAGGCTTGGTGGCGAAAATACTTATCATAATTACACAACTGCATTATATGTAATTTACAGATAAAATATAAGATTTTAAAGTTTTGAGATGAAAGGCAGTAACGATGATATTGATAAATTATTGGCGGATTACAGGGAGCTTCAGCTTCGTGTAACCCGCTTTTCTGCCGTTGAACAGGAACTGATTAACACGCGCGATCAGCTGGATGCCGAATTGGTATTGTACAAAAGACTCAATGACTTCATAAAAGACGCTTTTAAGGTTTCTTCAGAAAAAAAATTCTTACAATTAGTTTGCGAAACTATAGTTGATTTATTTGAAGTAGAATCGGGGCTGGTTTATTTAAATTTTTTGGATGAATCTAAGGCTTCTGAACTTTTCTCTGAGGGATTGAGAATTGCTCTGGCAGAAAAGCAGGATTTTATAGCGTCCTTAGATCGCTTGTCATCAAGACTAAAAAAGAGTAAGGCTTTTATTCTGAATAATGAAAACTTTTCTGAGTCTTTAGAATTTTCTGCTTTTTCAAGGGCGTTATTTTATCAGTTTAGCGATGAGGCAAATAGCATTCAGCTTAGTATTTTGGGCTTGGTAACTAAAGAGTTTGATCCTATCTATCAGCAGTTTTTACCAAGACATGAAACAATTTTCAGTGTTTTTGCCCAACAGGTTCAGTCACTTTTAGGAAACATTCGAAAAAATGATAAAATCGGTGCACAGGTTTTGGAAATTTCTCAATCACAAACCGAGCTGAGAAAACTATCGCAGATTGCGCTTAAAACCAAAAATGGCGTAATCGTTGCCGACTCCTATGGCAGGATTGAATGGGTTAATGAAGCTTTTGAAATTATTACAGGCTTCAGTCTGGAAGAGGTAAAAGGTAAAAAACCCAAAGAATTTTTACAGGGAAAAGATACAGATAAAGCAGCACTTGAAAAGTTGAAATATGCTTTAGACAACAAAGAGTATGTCGAAGTAATTGTTACCAACTACAAAAAGAACGGCGAAAAATACTACAATGCACTTCAGATAAATCCCATATTCGATGAATTTGGAAAGCATCAGAGTTTTGTGGCCTTGCAAAGAGATATTACTGCCGAAATCATTGCCAAAAATGAGTTACTGAATGTCAACGAGCGCTTCGAGATTATTGCCGAGAAATCCCATATCGGG
Organism: Saprospira sp.; assembly: GCA_044372705.1. Lineage (GTDB taxonomy): Bacteria > Bacteroidota > Bacteroidia > Chitinophagales > Saprospiraceae > Saprospira. The sequence continues at coordinate 1,495 of JBILRK010000143.1, forward strand.
ATTTGGGAAATAGATTATATCAGGAATAAATCAACCTGGAATAATGAATTACTGAATCAGTACGGTACCAACGAGGATTCCATGAATGCCGAACCGCTTCGTCATCTTGGAAGTTTTATGCATCCTGAAGATAAAGATGCAGTTTTTGAAAAAGTGTACAACTTTATCAACTCAACAGAGGAAATTACAGAAGATGAATTCAGAATTATTAACAGTATTAACAATGAGACAAGAATTCTCAAAGCGCTCATCATAGCAGAACGAGATGCCGATAATAAAGTGACCAAACTAATTGGAACCAATATTGATATAACAGAGAAAAAATTTCAGGAAAAGACCCTCGAAAGTAACCTGAAACAACAAGAACTATTAGCCGAAATTGCCCTCGAAATTAATAATTCTGTAAGTTTGAACGAACGTGTAAGCTCTGTTTTGAAAAAATTGTTTTTAAATATCGAAGCAAGTAGGGTCTATATTTTCGAAAATATTGATAATGGTAAAGCCTGTACAAATACTTACGAAATTTGCAGAGAAGGAATTTCAGCCTTAATTGGCGAACAAAAATATGTTAGTTACATCGACGATATTGCATATATCAAAAATGCCTTACTCGAAAATGGAAGTATATACACCGATGATATTTCAATTTTTCCCCTTGAAATCAGAAAGGTATTCGAAGCGCAAAATATCAAATCGATTATTGTCTATCCGCTTTTTGTTAAAGCCGAGTTTTTTGGTTTCGTGGGCGTAGATGAGTGCAATGAAGATAGAAAATGGACTAAGAGTGAAATTGAACTGCTACGTGCGGTTTCGGGTATAATTTCAACAGCTTTCGAGCGCGATCTGTCTGAGAAAAATCTCATGGCCAGTGAAAAGAAATACCGAAATATCATAGATAATATGAATCTTGGACTTGTTGAAGTGGATAATCAAAATTCAATTATATATGGTAACCGAAAGTTTTATGAACTTAGTCAGGTGCAGGATCCCGGTCTTTTAATCTTTAACAAAAGAAGTGAGACTGTACTAATTGATCTAAAAAAGGAAGATAAAATTTCTTATTTCAACAAGTTAGATAATAATACCTATGAAATAGGTTTGCCTAAATCTGAAACTGAAACAATTGATTTGCTCGTCAGTTTTGCAGATTCTCTCGATCAAAATGGAGAAAAAACCGGTTCGGTAAGTGTATTTTTGGACATTACAAAAGTAAAACTGCTTCAAAAAAATCTTGAAAGTGCATTGCACGAAAGGGATATTTTTCTTTCAAAATCGACCAGACTCAAGAATTTTTATGAAAATGTACTCAACAATCTGCCATCGGAGGTAATTGTTTTGAATCCCGAACTTCAGGTGACATTTTCAAATCAGCATTTTCATCGCAGCGAAAAAATCTGGCAAAATATTGTTGGATATTCACTTTTCGATTTGAAGACCAGAGATTACTCATCTTCCTTAGCTTTTGATTTGCTCATTACAAAAATTCAAGAAGCCTTGTCGATCGAGAAATTGGTGCAATTTGAAGAAAATCAAATTACTGACGAAGGATTAGAAAATTATACTTTGAAAAGTATTTTGCCGGTTTACGATGCCGCTAATTCGCTAGAAAATATTATTATAATTGGCATTGACATTACAGAAATTAAAAATATTGAGAAAAATATCCTGAAAAAAAACAACGAGCTAAAAAAAATAAATTCAGAACTGGACAATTTTGTATACAGTGTTTCACACGATTTGCGCACTCCACTTTTATCGGTTAAAGGAATTCTTTCACTTATATTCAAAACGGAACAGCTTGAGCCAAATGTAGAGAATTATCTTAAAATGGCAGAAAAGTCAATTCTTAGACTGGATGAGACGATATTAGAAATACTAGAATACTCGCGAAATGCTCGACTTGGATTGCACTACGATAATGTAAATCTGCCCGATATGGTGTCTGAAATTTATGATGATATCAAATATTTGAACACACAAAAAATCATTTTTAAAACCGAGTATGATTTTGAAGATATAATTATAACTGATAAATCTCGTCTTAAAACAATTCTAAAAAATGTCATCGGAAATGCATTCAAATATTTGAAAAAGGTGGATGAATCTTACGTCACTTTTAAAGCAAAAAAAGCAGACGGATTTTTGTTTATTGAGGTTTCAGATAATGGGGAGGGAATCTTGGAAGAGCATCAAAGCAAAATTTTCGATATGTTCTATCGTGCTTCAAATACAAGTGCCGGTACAGGCTTGGGGCTTTATATTTGCAAAGAAATATTAAATAAACTCAACGGTGAAATTAAAATTTCATCTGTTAAAAATGAAGGAACAATAGTTTTTATTAAAATTCCATTAGAAGAAAATACCAATACAGCAATATAAAAAAATATATACTCATAGACGATGAAGAGATTTTTAACTTCATTCAATCGGAGCTAATTCATCTTACAATCAATCGAATGAAGTGATGATGTTTGCATCGGGCGCTGAAGCTTTATCATATATTAGGAATTTGATTAGTCAAAATGAATCCTTGCCCGATTTTGTCCTCCTGGATATAAGAATGCCAAATATGAATGGCTTTGAATTTTTGGATGAGCTATTGAAATTCGAACTGCAGCTTTTTGTAAACACAAAAATTTATCTGCTGTCTTCCTCTATTGATGATCGAGATATTGAAAAATCGCAGAAGTATCCATTTGTAAAGGGGTTTAAAGGAAAACCACTTTCAGAGGAGATTATAATTGAAATAAATAAAGCGGAGTAAAATACTTCACTCCGCTTTAGATGCATCATTTACATAGTGCACTAGCGTACTATTTTGAATACCGATTCAGTTTTACCCTTAACCTGAACGCTTAAAAAGTAAAAGCCTTTGTTTAGGTTAGCTAAGTCCAAATTATACTCGAAGCTCCCTGTTATATCACTTCGCTGAAGGGTTCTGCCGCTTAGGTCTGTCAACATTATCGAAAATTCATCATTATTACTCGATTTCAAAATTGCAAAATCGGCACTTTGCTGAAGAAGAAGTGAAAATGCGTTTGAGTTCAGCTCCTCCATTCCCGATACAGTAGTCAATGAACAGTTCTGCTCATAACTGATTCCGCTGCTACCTAATAGCAATGTTTGAAATGTATTACCTGCCGCAGTGTCGGCTTTCAACTGATAGTCGAGCCAGGGTAGGAGATAGGTAAAAACAGTGTTCAATTGTACCGTTCTGCTTATTGTTGCTGCAGGCTGACAGGTTGCCTCTCCCGTAGAACAGAAGAAATTTGAATTGGCAAATTGACAATGGCTGGCTCCAACTATGGATATGTATGTTTTGCAGTCAGATGCCAATGAGTCATACATCGGAATCTGGTGCTGTGCTGGCGGGGTAACACAGTCATTTACTCCGGCAAAAACAAGCGCTGGAATGGCCACATTTGTTGCAGCAGCAATTGAAGGCGGATTGGTATTGGCAGCTGCCAAAGTTGCAATTGCTGTAATAGTTGTATCGTATTCTGCAGCTAGAAAAGCCGATCCTCCACCCATCGAATGTCCCATCACAGCTGAGGTTGCTGCAATTTTTCCAAAGAAAGGAGAGGAGGCATTCAGATTTTCGTCACGCATTTTTGAAATCAAAAAAGCCAGGTCTCTACCAAAATTTCCGTGATTTGGCGTTATAGCACCTTCGGTTGTTGGCAAAATCATGATATAACCCTCAGGGACAATGCCTTGCCAGACAAGATCGTAGGCCGAAACAGACATAACAAATCCATGGCCAAATGCCAGGACTGGAAATTCACCTGTTGCAACCGTCGTATTTGCACCTGCACTTGTGGCCGGGTAATACACTTCGGCTGTTATATTTCTGTTAGAACGTGAGGGGTCGGTAAAACTGATGGTTCTTGATCCTATGGGGAATTGAGCCATGAGATTAATGGCAAGAAAAAGTAAAATTAGCGTTGAAGATAATTTCATAAGTTTTGATTTTGTAGCGTTTAAATATCTTTACAAATATAACCCTTAATTTAAAAATTTCTAAATATTCAAAAATTTTGAAGTTTTACCTTAACAACTGTTCATAAAAACCCCCGAAACTTTCTGTTTTATCCACTAGGTGAATTTCATAAATCCAGAACCTTTCATTCCCCATTTTATCAGGCTCACTCATGAGATGATTGTTATCGGGATGTATATAATTCAGTGTTTCTTCACCTTGAATCCGTTCATGTGGAAATTTCCCGATGAGATGACCGCAATGAATATGACCAAATTTCCATCCGAGTTTTTT
>JBILRK010000229.1:0-4635 GCA_044372705.1 Saprospira sp.
ACATCGATATAATCGGCAAGGCCTTCACCTGCAATGCGGGGCAACATTTCATCCAGAATCTGATTGATATAGCCGCTGCGATTTTCTTTGAAAGCCAATGGCATGGCATGCGCACCCAAAAAAGTTGATTTTATCGGTATAGTACTTATCTCCTTGAGTTTTCGGATAACTCGAAGCATTTTAAGTTCTGCCTCTACGCTTAATCCATAACCGCTTTTTACCTCAATTGCCCCAGTACCAAAGCTGATAACTTCCTGCAAACGTGCAAAGGCATCTTCTAAAAGTTTATCTTCAGAACAATCTGCCAATCTTCGGGCAGAATTGAGAATACCACCGCCTTTTTGTGCAATTTCCTGATAACTTAATCCCTGTATCCGCTGTACAAATTCTTGCTCACGAGCTGCAGCAAAAACCAGATGCGTATGTGAATCGACAAAGGCAGGTAAAACAAATCCGCCAGCGGCATCAATTATTTCATCGGCTCTTTCGGGGCAATTCTCCATAATACCCCAATCGGCAATATGTCCATGTACAATTAACAACCAGGCATTTTCAATAAAAATTAACTCAGAGAGTTTATCTGCAAGAAGTGGTCTTTTGGTATCTTGACCAAGACAAAGTTTTGCGATATTTACAATCAGTTTCGACATTATCAGTAGTTTTTGAATGCACAAAACTAAGTAATAAAACGCAAAAAGCCGATACAAAATGTATCGGCTTTAATTTCAGCGCCCTCAACTGGACTCGAACCAGTGACCCCCTGATTAACAGTCAAGTGCTCTAACCAGCTGAGCTATGAAGGCGTTTGCTGAATTGCGAATGCAAATATAAGGCGCTTTTTTAATTCTGCAAACATTTCATGATTTTTTTTAGAAAAATATAAGCCGCTTGACAATATTGAATTCATGGTACACTTAGAATCCTAAATAAATGTTCAAAGCTTATATTTTTAGGATATTTTTCTGTTTTTTTGCGTTGTTTAAAATCATTACAAACCGGGAAAGCTTTGCTGATTCCATTATTTTAATAATCTATGAGTTTACTAGTATTAGGCACTGTTGCCTTCGATAGCATCGAAACACCCTTCGGCAAAGCCGATAGAATCATTGGCGGAGCCGGCACTTATATTTGCTGGTCAGCATCACAGTTTTACAACAACATCAAATTAGTTTCAGTAATAGGTGATGATTTTCCTCAATCTGAGTTAGATGCACTTGCTGCCAGAGGTGTTGACTTGAGCGGTTTGGAGAAAAGAATTGGCGAAAAATCTTTCTATTGGGCAGGAAAATATCATATGGATATGAATTCCAGAGATACCTTAGTCACAGAACTGAATGTATTGGCAGACTTTTCACCAAAACTACCCGATCATTATAAAAATCCTGAAATGTTGCTTTTGGGAAATTTTGCGCCTGCCATTCAAATGCAGGTTTTGAATCAGCTCAATGAACGTCCGAAACTAGTAGCAATGGATACGATGAACTTTTGGATGGACATCGCGATGGATGACTTGAAAAAAGTACTGACTCAGGTGGATGTATTGATCATCAATGATGAAGAAGCCCGTCAGTTATCAGGACAGCATTCGTTGGTTAAGGCTGCCAAAACCATTCGCGAAATGGGTCCGAAATATCTTGTTATCAAAAAAGGCGAACACGGAGCACTCTTATTTTATGGCGCTCATGTATTTTTTGTTCCAGCGCTTCCGCTCGAAGAAGTCTTCGATCCGACCGGAGCAGGCGATACCTTTGCTGGCGGTTTCATGGGTTACCTGGCTAAAACAGGCGATTACTCTCTCGAGGGCATGAAACGTGCGCTCGTGTATGGTTCAGTAGCAGCATCCTACTGTGTTGAAGCCTTTGGTCCAAACCGTCTAAAAGAATTAGGCCCTGATGATATCAAATCACGCACATTGGAATTTTTAAATCTGATGGAAGTGACTTTGGAAGATATCAAATAGCATAACTCCAATCTAAAAACAAAGCGCGGCTTTACCGGAAAAAACTGGTAAAACCGCGCTCTTTTTTTTATCAAAACTACATTAAAAACCTATCCCAGGAGGCTTTCACTATCTCAGCAGTATAATGCTCAATATAGTAGGACCCCGAAGAAGGGTCTATAATATGGTCGATATGGCTTTCCATTTTGAGCAGATGCTGTACATTGCGTGCGATGCGTCTTGAAAAAGCTAATTTATCTTCACTATCATCTGTAGGCCTTACTTCAATGCTGTACACCTGTGCTACAGCAGCCGATAAAGCCTCTGTTGTATTGGAAATCAAATTCCAGTATGGGTCGACTGAAACTACACTCACAGACGTTTTGCAATTGATTTTTGGATAGTTGGCTTGCTTTACCCCGTATCCTTCAAGCAGTCCGAGCCAAAGTCTTTTCAGCGCTCTTATAGATGAAATAGCTAGAAAATAATCTTCAGAAACAGTGAGCTCTATATTTATCTGATTTTGAGCAAAATCTGCAGTGTAGCCATTTTGCAGCATCAGATCGAAGGCGGCATTGATTTCCCTGAGCAGCTTTGCCAGATTGGGAATTATATTATTATTAATTTCAAGTTTGAAATTAAAGAAACTGAAAGCTGGTAATTTTTCTGAAAATTCCTGAACTAGTGCTAGACTTTGTACATTATCTGTTGTTTTTGCAAAACCTTTAACTTTGCCTTCTGACAGTTGCGCGAGTTCATTCAGCCATGCAGCAGGGTTATTTTCAAATGCCGTTCCGTACAGATTCAGCTCAATCATATTCAGGTAAACATTCTCCAGTAAATCGGACAGATGATTTGCTTCGCCCCCATCCAAAACCAAATTAATTGATTCCGTTCCGTTCATCAGTGCGTTGAGTAAATTCCTGTTAAAAGAATTGATATCATCAGACTTGTAATGGAAAGATTCGGCTATTAGCCAATTATTGCTGTTCAAAACCGGCAATTGAACGCTATTATTATCTTCTTTGCGATAGAATGGTCTAATCTCGGCTCCACCTTCCAGTTTCAGCAGCAATTCATCAAAGGATTTTCCTTTCAGGTATTTTTCGATGCCTTTCAGCCAATCGGCTGTATTCAGACTATCGAATTCCGACAATAATTCTTTTGCACTATACATATTATTGGTATTTATCGCATCAAAATTAAGTAAAGTTTATACAATGAACCAAGGCTATGCCGAAAAATTAACGCTATTGTAGGAAAACCTAATAAAAAAAGGCTTTTTAAGCACCGAAAAGTATTAAATTTGCACAATATCCCATTACCCATGTTAAATCAGTAAAATCTCTACACTATGAAAGCAGTAATTCCGGTAGCAGGTGCAGGTACCCGATTGAGGCCTCATACCTATACGCAGCCCAAGCCACTTATACCAGTTGCAGGGAAACCAATTATCGCCTCTATAGTGGACGAACTTGTTGAGTCGGGAATCAGCGAATTTGTTTTTATTATTGGTTATCTGGGAGATAAAATCAGGGAATATATTGAATCGAAATATGAACATCTGCGTCTAGAGTTTATCTATCAGGATGAGCGTTTAGGCCTTGGACATGCACTTTGGATAGCTCGCGAAAGCTTTGAAAAATCGGAAGAAGTACTAATAGTATTGGGCGATACCATCTTTGATGGGGATTTACATGACATTTTACATGCAAAATATTCCTGCCTTGGGGTAAAAAAAGTGGAAGATCCACGCGATTTTGGCGTGGTGGTTATGGGGGAAGATGGTTTCATCAAACAGGTTATCGAAAAACCGCGTATTCCAAAGTCGAACCTTGCCATTGTAGGTATTTATAAAATTATTGAAATTCGAAATTTCATCAATGCCTTACAATATGTCATCGACCAGAATATACTCACCAGAGATGAATTTCAACTGACAGATGCCTTGATGTATATGGTCAATCAGGGTTCAAAATTTACGGTTTGTCCGGTCGAAAACTGGTTCGATTGCGGCAAAAAAGAAATTCTGCTCGAGACCAATGCCATGCTTTTGAAGCGCAAAGCCCAGGAAAAATTACCAAAATTCGATAATACAATTTTTATACCTCCGGTCAGCATAGGCAAAAACTGTAAAATCAGCAATTCAATTATCGGACCCAATGTATCTGTTGGTGACAACAGCACACTGAATTATACCATAGTCAGGAATTCTATTATCGGTAGTTTTGCATCAATTGAAGAAGCAGTACTTCACCGCTCTATTATTGGCAGCGATGCGTCAATTAAAGGTCTGAGCCAGAGCCTGAATATTGGGGATAATACTGAAATTGATTTTAGTTAGGGCTTACAATCGACCTCAATTCTTCATTTATAATCGCCGATACATCATCGGCCCTATGATAGACCATAAAGTGATTGCCGCCTTTAAGGATTTTTTTTGGTTGGGCCTTTAAATATGCAGGAAACATGAGGTCGCGACTGCCATGAATACTTAAAACTCGCAACCCTTCATTAGATTTTTTCGGTTTCCATTTAGCAATTGTCATTGCTCCCCAGCTTAGATAACTATTACTAAAACGCTTCACCATTTGCCAAAGTAGTCTGCGGGACTCAAAAGTAATAAAACCATATAGCCATCCCCAAAATGGCACTGTTAGCCAGGTCACAATTTTAGAAAGCAGCCAAAAAACTGG
>JBILRK010000144.1:0-5708 GCA_044372705.1 Saprospira sp.
TAAGGTGGCCGCCATTTATGAAGCACCCAATGACCCCGACTGGCAAGTAACTGCTTTCGTTCCCTGGCACTGTCTGAATGAAATAAACAATGTCCTTCCGGCTCAGATTTCAGGTTTTGAAGTTTTTGTTGAAAACATGAAAGACTTGGATGTTTTTGGCAATCACATCAATAATAATATCCTTTTAAACAGGGAACAATATGCCAATACAATAAAGGAAATAGAGCCAAATATCTTTGACTGGCTTAGTCTGACCGATATGAACGAGCGCATCATTATGCTGTTGATGATTTTGGTATCCATTATAAATATGACCACCTCTTTGCTGATTTTGATTTTGGAAAGAACCAATATGATCGGTACCCTAAAAGCCTTGGGTGCAAATAATTGGGGCATAAGACAAATTTTTCTGTACAATGCCGCCTACATTGTTGGACTAGGCATGTTTTTAGGAAATGTTTTGGGAATTGGCTTATGCTTGATACAGCACTATTTTGGTATCATTACACTTCCCGAGGACATGTATTATGTTTCGGTTGCGCCAATAAAGCTTGAATTATTACCCATTTTGATGTTAAATATAGGGACGCTTGTAATTACCTTAATTGTAATGATTATTCCGTCTTTTTTGGTTTCGAGAATTGATCCGGTAAAGGCAATTCGTTTTAAATAGAAATTTATCATCTTGCTTTACTAAAGATTTTTTTTGAATTTAATTAGATAGAAATGATTGAAATAAAGAATATAAAAAAATCATACGGAAACCTTGATGTACTAAAAGGTGTGAATCTTCACATTAGTAAAGGAGAGGTAGTGTCCATTGTTGGAAAATCGGGAGCAGGCAAAAGCACCTTACTTCACATTATAGGCACTTTAGATAGTCCGAGCAGTGGCGAGATAAGTATCAATGGCCAGCTGTTAAACAAAATGAAATCGAATGCCCTAGCTAAATTTCGCAATGAGCATATCGGGTTTATATTTCAATTTCACCATCTTTTACCAGAGTTTACAGCATTAGAAAATGTTTGTATTCCTGCCTTCATCAAAAAAACGCCTGAAAAGGAAGCCAAACAAAGGGCAACAGAACTCCTGGATTATTTGGGGCTTGACGAAAGGCGCGATCATAAACCAAGTCAGCTATCGGGCGGCGAACAGCAACGTGTTGCAGTGGCAAGAGCGCTTATGAATCAGCCTTCTGTTATTTTGGCCGATGAGCCAAGTGGTAATCTTGACACAGTGACTTCTAAAGAGTTGCACGAATTGTTCTTTAAACTCAGAGCTGATTTTAATCAAACCTTTGTTATTGTAACACACAATACAGAACTGGCTAATATGAGCGACCGAACACTTCGCATGCAGGATGGTTTAATTGTTGACGAGGAAAGACACCTTGAATTATAAAATTGTTCAGTCGATATTTCAATTGATAAATATTTTTTAGCCTTGACATTTTGCTTACAGATTTATCAATTCTGTTTTATCTTTGACTTGAAATTTGAAATTATGTTATTCACACAATAAAATACTTTTAAGATAAAATATTTATCATGGATAAGAAACTAACGGAACTACAGAATAAGATAGCTCAGGCAAAATTGGGTGGTGGTCAGGACCGCATTGACAAACATCACAAGCAAGGTAAAATGACAGCCCGCGAACGTATCAATTTCTTTTTGGACGAAGGCACTTTCGAAGAAATCGGAATGTTTGTAACACATCGCTGCATAGAATTTGGCATGGAAAATCAGATTGTTTACGGAGATGGCGTTATTACAGGCTATGGTACCGTAAATGGTCGATTGGTATATGTCTTTGCACAAGATTTTACCGTTTTTGGTGGTTCCTTATCTGAAACTCATGCCGAAAAAATCTGTAAAATAATGGACATGGCCATGAAAAATGGTGCGCCTATTATTGGACTAAACGATTCGGGCGGGGCACGCATACAAGAAGGTGTGATGTCATTGGCTGGCTATGCTGATATTTTCTACAGAAATACCCTTGCATCGGGAGTAGTTCCACAGATTTCAGCCATTATGGGCCCTTGCGCTGGTGGAGCGGTATATTCTCCTGCTATTACTGATTTTATATTTATGGTTGAACACAGTTCCTATATGTTTATCACTGGTCCCAATGTTGTTAAAACTGTTACCAATGAAGAAGTAAGTTCAGAGGAACTGGGTGGTGCAATGACACATGCCATAAAATCGGGCGTAACGCATTTCACTGCTTCAAATGGCATGGAATGTCTCAATCAAATAAAAACTCTGCTCTCCTATCTGCCACAGAATTGTGAAGAAGAGGCACCAAGACTAGCTTTCCTGGCTGGAGACGAATTAAGACCAAAGCTTAATAACATTGTTCCCGAAAATCCCAATCATCCTTATGATATTAGAGAGGTAATTTCAGGAATTGTAGATGAAGACAGCTTCTTTGAAGTTAATAAAGACTATGCTGAAAATATAGTTGTAGGTTTTGCACGAATTGCCGGTCGCAGCATAGGCGTTGTAGCCAACAATCCTATGGTATTAGCAGGCTGTCTCGATGTTAACTGTTCAAGAAAAGGAGCACGCTTTGTTCGCTTCTGTGATAGTTTTAATATTCCTCTTTTAGTGTTGGAAGACGTACCTGGATTTTTACCCGGTACAGATCAGGAATGGAACGGTATTATCACCAATGGCGCTAAACTGCTCTATGCATTCTGCGAAGCGACTGTGCCAAGAGTAACAGTAATAACCAGAAAGGCATACGGTGGAGCTTATGATGTGATGAATTCGAAACACATTGGCGCTGATCTTAACTTTGCCTGGCCATGTGCCGAGATTGCTGTAATGGGCGCTAAAGGTGCCTCGGAAATTATTTTCCGTAAGGAAATCAGTGAAGCTGCCGATCCCGAAGCAAAACTTAAAGAAAAGGAATTGGAATATGCTGATAAATTTGCCAATCCTTATCAGGCTGCTGCACGAGGCTTTGTAGATGAAGTTATTGAACCTTCACTTACAAGAATCAAACTAATTCGTGCTTTCCAAATGCTAGAAAACAAAGTGGCTGTGCTGCCTAAAAAGAAACATGGTAATATTCCACTTTAAAATAAATACATCAACAATACTTAAACCGTCACCTATTTTTGTGGCGGTTTTTTTATTTTACAACCCAAAACGAAACAAATATTTTATTCTGCCGTAATAACAATTGGCATGATTTTATAATAAAATATATTCAAATGCCAATACAAACAATTAAATAAATAAAAAAAACAAAAAATTATGACCGCGCAAGAAAAAGCAATCAAAAACAAGAGCTTGAGATATACCTTTTATTTCAATGCAGCGCTGATTATTATTGCGCTCATTCCTTTTAGCAGATACATACATGAGAAAAACACTGAGATTGTGCTAATGGAGGAAATAGAAGGTGAGAAAATTTATACCGAGCTAAATACTGAAGTGATTATGAGTAATGAGACCAGCACTAGTGCATCTAGCGCTGATGCCAAGCCTATGGAGAGTCCCGATCCAAAGCCAGACCCTGCTCCAGCTCCGGAATCTAAGGAAGTAGTTACAGACAATAACACTGCAGCGCCTGAAATCGCCATTCCTGATGCTCCTAATAATAATGAAAATATAAACGTTAACCCTGGTCCTCAGGTGAGTGAATTTATTGGTACCGCAAACAGCAATACTAATGGCAATGGCATACTCGATAATAGTTTTGGCAATGCAGGTAATGGCACCGAAGGTAACGGCATATGGGGCAATGACAATGGTGATGGCAAATTTAGAAGAAAAGTAATTAGCCGGCCCGAAGCTGACTTAAAGAAGCTGAACAAACATGCAGGAACTGTTGTAGTTCGTTTGGCAATAGACCGCGACGGAAAAATCTTGGGTACTAAATTCTTAATTGACATTTCTAGCATCAAAAATGAAAGTCTGGGAAAAGCTGCGGCAAAAATTGCCAAAAAATACAAATTTGACAAAGACTATACAGCTCCTGAAATTCAATACTGTAATATTACTATTATTTTTGAAAAGTAATTTCAGCGCTTATAGCAATTAAAAAAGACTGCTTCCTTACACAGAGAGCAGTCTTTTTAATTATTATGAACTCAACTATTTTTTGAGCAACTTGCTAATTTGCCTTGTATGCTGTGTATGAACTTCTACAATATAAAAACCTCTATCGAGTGTATTCAAATCCAGCGATAAAAATTTATCAGGTCTATCGAATTCTTTTTGAAAAACTAATCGACCCAATCTGTCAAAAATTCTAATCTGGGCATTTGGCACATCAAAGTTGAAAGTTATGTTGATGTTTGAAGAAAATGGATTTGGAAATATTTCGATTGCATTTCCAATACTTGAAGCAATCTCATCAGACGAAATTAAAGTATCTTGACTTTGATAGCTGTATAAGTTAAAACCGCCTCTAACATTTCCAAGCAGATAATCCAGCGTATCATTTCCATCAAAATCGGCAATTGCTATTGTGCTAAATTTACCATTAAACAGGTTTTCGAATTCAAGACTCAAGGTATCATATATTCCAGTGATATTGCCATCGATGTTACCCAAATGAATAATTCCACCCAATTCGTGTCCAAGAAAGAGCTCATAATCCCCATTATTATCATAGAAAAATGGTGCAGCATAACCACTCCCTAAGTTATTCAGATCGAATCCGAAAGTATTATTGGTAGGTGTAGCCGAAAATGATGCGCCATTAGCCGACCCTGTATTTTCAAAATAGCTAAGCTGCCCGATGTAGTTGCCCACCATCAAATCTAAATCATTATCACGGTCAATATCGACAAATTGTGGCGTACTAAAATCGCCCACATTTATACCTTTATAATTAAGTTGAACGGGTCCCCAGCTCATAGCATTCCCAGCGCCGGCAGTATTTGTTACTAATTTAAGTGAGCCATCGGCACTTCCAATTATCAGATCCAAATCAGTATCACCATCAATATCGCCAAAATTTGGATACAAGCCCCTTTCGTTAAGGCTTGAAAATCCGCCATAATCATTATCGACTAAACTAAATGCCGGAGAAGTAGCTGTTCCAATATTCTGAAAATAAGCCAAAGAGCTGCGATAAGACTGAAAACTTCTTGTATAGCCAAAATGACCGCAAACAATGTCTAACAATCCATCTCCATTCACATCAGCGATTGATGCATTTGATGCCCTTCCAAGGTCTATCATCTCTCCAACCAGAAAATCTTTTTTTACCAAGTTCAGGATAATACTGTCATTATCAGTATTTTCGTAATACCAGGCAACCGTATCGGTAACTGCTTCTCCCAAGGTCATTTCTGTTGGTGCAGCAATCATATCTTTAAGACCGTCATTGTTTAGATCAAGAAAAAAAGCCGAGGGAAAGCTAAAAAGATTTACCCTTTGATTGTAAGATGGATAGGCGCTGTCCTGACTTACGAAAATTATGGTATCATTCTCTATGGCAGCAGTCAGCATATTCAATTTATTATAACTGACATCGCCCACTAATATATCCATAGCTGCATCATTGTTCCAATCTACCAAAGTAACGGATGAACCTGTATGTCGGGGTGTAGCTGCAGGCCTCCAATAGGGATTATCTGCACAGCTATCAACACCTGGGCTCAAGTAATAGGTATTGTTATTAAATGGCGTTTCAGATGCCATACCGAAGCATTGATGCTCAAGGGTAAAAATCAAAGAATCGCA
>JBILRK010000145.1:0-5692 GCA_044372705.1 Saprospira sp.
GATTGTTTTGCCTTTAAGGTCATGAAAGTTTATAATCAGGAAAATCATTTGGCAGCTGTTTTATTGCTTTCAATTAGAGATAGAAATGTAAAAGTTCCCTATGTTTATTATAGTCCGGGCGCATCAGCTTTAATCTCAGATGCCCTTGAAAACTATATGCGTGAGCAAAAATATAATATGTTAACTGTTTTTCATGCTGAGCTATCTAATGAAATCAGTAATAATGGCAGCGCCTATTTTAACATTCGAAAAATGTTTAGACATTACCTTATTTCAAATAAATTTGAGTCAGAACTTAAAGAGTTGAAAACATTGATAATTCAGGATGGAGATGCCGATGCATCGTTTACGTAATTATACTTTATGTTTTTTCATTAAATAAAGTTGACACAAATTAATTTTATAGTTATATTTGTGCAACATTAAAACAACTACATTCAAACGCCATGAAAAAAATTATACTAATTTTTTCCCTTTTTATGGGAATGATAAGCCTAAAAGCTCAAACAACGATTACAAACAGCATTTTTCTTGCTGCCGGAGATACTTTAGTGCGTTCAATTACTGCTAATACTGCTGGTGTGACAATTACTCCACCTGCTTCGAATGCACAAAACTGGGACATGAGTTTCCTGACAACTGATGCCACTTTGTTTGACTCTGTGAGATTTGCTTCAGCTGGTGTTTCTTTCAGTAGTTTTCCTAATACAGAAATTATATTGCCTGTTGCAGGTTTTGGTCAAGGCTATGTTGATGTTGATTCTAGCGCTATGACAATGGTTGGAGCAAGTATCGATCTGATGGGACTCACCTTTGTTTCTCCTTTTGTTAATACACAAAAACTACAGACTGCTCCGCTTAGCTATGGGACAACTTTGAATGATACACATACGCTTCGATTTGCTACCCATGTTGATAGTGTACAAGGTTTGCGAATGCTTATTGACCAATTGAATCTTCCTGTTAGTCCAGATTCAATTCGTTTGAGCATCAATGGAACATCTGAACTTATTGTAGATGCCTTTGGTGATTTAACACTTTTTGACTCAACTTATTCAGTTCTTAGACAAAAAGTAGAAGTAATCAATGTTACAACAATTGAAGCTTATGTTGCAGCTTTCGGAACTGGTATTTGGCTCGATGTTACCAATACTATTGCAAGCCAGTTTCCTATTCCACTCAATGACACTACTTTCCGTTATGATTTTCTGAAAGAGGGTTCCAAAATTCCAGTTGTTAGAATCAATATGGACGGAACAGGAACAAGTATCAGAGATATCGAATTCAAGGGTTATAATGAAAATACTGCAGTTAATGCACTTGAACTTAAAGAAATCACTGTTTTTCCCAATCCTGCAAAAGAACAGATTGCTGTAAACTGCACTGAAATAAATGAAACGTTTAATATTCAGGTTGTAGATGCAATGGGTAGAGTGATATATAAATCAGAAAACCTTAATGAAAACTCAGTACAGCTAGATGTTCGTGAATTACCAGCAGGCAATTTTGTGCTCTTATTAAATGCTGAAAATGGAAAATTACTTGCTGTAAAGAAAATCAGCATTCAAAGATAATTTAAGTTTCTTACAGAATCCCTTTCCATAACGGAAAGGGATTTTTTTGTTTAAAGTATATCCCTATTAAAAAAGTAACTTTTTGACAGAATAAATCTTTATAAATAAATAGCCATTTTTTAATTAAGTAGAGCTGAAAAACTTTTAACTTCGCAGAAATTATATCTATGCCTCAAAATATTATGGTTTTGGATTACGGTATGGGGAACCATTTTTCAATTGTCAAAAGGTTACTCAAGTTCGATTGTAGGGTATTTGCCGGAAATTCAATTAAAGAAATGTCAGAGGCGGATAAAATTGTGCTTCCTGGTGTTGGACATTTTGGGAAAGCCGTCGAAAATATAAAAAAATTGGGCCTATTAGATGCTTTAAACGAAGCTGTGCTAGGTAAGCAAAAACCAATTTTAGGGATATGTCTTGGTATGCAGTTAATGGCAAAAAAAAGTGAAGAGGGAAATACAGAAGGCCTTGGTTGGATTGATGCGGAGGTTGTGAAATTCAAAATTACTCATTCTTTATACTATAAGATTCCTCATATTGGTTGGAATACAGTCGAACAAAAAAAAGATGCTGCACTTTTGAAAAATATTCCTAGTAATTCGGAATTTTATTTTGTACATGCCTATCATATGCATAATAATCAAAATCAAGATATTCTTGGTGTTACTGACTATGAATATTCTTTTGTTTCAGCTATTGAGAAGGACAATATATTTGGCGTTCAATTTCATCCAGAAAAAAGTCATGATATTGGAAATACCTTATTGGAAAATTTTACAAAACTATAGATGTATCGCCCCAGAGTAATCCCTGTTCTGCTGCTCGACAACGATAAGTTGGTGAAAACTGTAAAGTTTTCCAGCCCAAAATACATTGGCGACCCCATCAATGCTGTACGAATATTTAATGACCTTAAAGCTGATGAACTAGTTCTGTTGGATATAAGTGCAACGGCACAAAAAAGAAGCATAAATCTTGATCTGATTAAAGAAATAGGAGAGGAAGCTAATATGCCTTTTTCGGTAGGTGGTGGCATAAATTCAATTGAAAGCGTCAAAAAGTTACTCAGTTATGGTGTTGAAAGAGTGATAATTGGCACCGAGGCAGTTTCTAATCCCGATTTTGCAAAGAAACTTTGTGAGGAGTTCGGTTCATCAACCATTTCTGTTTGTATCGATTATAAAAAAGATTTTTTAGGAAGGACATTTGTATATTCTCCAAATAAAAAGGCAGCGGTTCAAGACCCTACTAAAATGGCTCTTCTTTTAGAGGAATATGGTGTTGGGGAAATAATCATGCAATCGGTTTCGAGAGATGGTGCTATGAATGGTTATGATATGGATTTTCTAAAAAATATAGCCAAAAAGTTAAGTATACCTATGGTTGCACTTGGCGGTGCTTCCAAAAAAGAAGATCTTGAAAACCTGTATCGCGAGACTGGTATTAATGGTTTAGCAGCAGGCAGTATGTTCATATATAAAGGCCAAATGAAAGGAGTGCTCATAAATTACCCACAAGTAAAAACTTACAGTTTCAGCTATGAGCGTACAGGACTATAAAATCTGTAACAGATGCGTAATGGATAATACAACTGATGTTTTTATCCAATTCGATGAAAAAGGAAACTGTAATCACTGCGAAGATTATCTGCAAAGAATTGCAAAGCTTACTTATATACCCCAAGTTTCAGATGAACAATGGGAACAAATACTTAAGAAAGTAAAAGAAGCGGGCAAAAACAGAAAATTCGATTGTATTGTGGGAGTAAGCGGTGGTGTTGATAGTTCATATACAGCTCATTTGTGCAAGGAATATGGACTTCGTCCACTCCTTTTTCACATGGACAATGGCTGGGATACCAAAATTTCAGTAAAAAATGTTGCCACTATTGTAGATAAGTTGGGCTTTGAATATGACTGTCAAGTGCTCGACTGGGAAGAGTTTCGAGAAATTCAACTAGGCTTTTTGAAATCCTCTATTGTTGATCTTGAGATGCCCACCGATATTGCCATTCTGGCCAGCATTTACAAAGCGGCCGCTCAATATGGCATTAAATATATTTTCTCTGGCGGTAACCTTAGCAGCGAGGCTATTATGCCTCTTCAAATGGGATATCATGTGTACAAGGATATGAAATTGTACAAATACATTGTGAGAAAATATTCCAAAAAAGCCCTGAAGAGTATTCCTACAGTGGGTATTTTGGGTGAATTTTACTACAAGTTTGCAAAAAACATAAAAACAGTTTATCCTTTAAATTACATACCCTACGATAAGGATAAGGCAAAGCAGTTTTTGATTGAAAATTATGGATGGGAAGACTACGGAGGGAAACATCATGAATCGAAAATAACGGCCTTCTGGCAATCCTATGTAATGCCCGAAAAATATAAGATGGATTATCGCCGAACAACCTTGTCGGCACAAATCTGTGCAGGTCAAATCAATAGGGAAGAAGCAATGAATGAGTTGTTATACAAGCCCTATGATGAAAAACTAATCGAAGAGGATAAAAAATATATTGCTAAAAAATTTGGTATCAGTATCGAGGAATTGGAACAATACCTTAGTAATCCACCAAAAACCTATCTCGATTTTCCTAATAATAAAGAGCTTATAAGTTTTGTTTACAAAACATACAATAGAATTTTTACTAAAAAAAGAATCTAAATTAGGGGACAGTTGATAATAATGTTTGGATCAGGACAATTGAATTTTTCATATGCCAACATTTTGTCCGAGGCTACTCCCGGGTAGTCGCCAATATTGTTCCCAATATCCAAAATAATTTGAAAATGAAGATGCGCGGCCCAATTGCCATTTTCTTCAGCTTTGCCCAAATGAGCAAAACAATGTCCTTTTTCAATTCTTTTTCCAATAGTTACAGTCTCTAGATCTGCCTGACTCAAATGCCCATATAAGGTGTAAAAACGAATATCAGCTGCAGGATTGTGCTCCAAAATAATTGTCGGGCCATAGTTTCCATAACCTGCATTGTCTGCAAAGCTGTGTACTTTTCCTTCTAATGGAGCATAAACTTCAGTGCCTTCGCTCATCCAAATGTCAACCCCAAGATGTATGTATCGCTCTTCTTCGTCATCATTTGTGTTAAAAAGCTGAGCATCTCTATATAGATTTCTGGGCTCGAGATAACCACCCAAGGCAATCATTGTTCCACTTTTCTCAAACCTGCTATGGAGATAATTCTCAAAAGCCAAAGGGTTGCGCAAATTTGTTTCGGGAATAGAATGTTCTCTGCTCAGGTCTAAGGCGATGGAATTTTCAACATCGGGTCTTGGATGAACCAGTGATGCGAAAAAAGGGCGCTGCAACATAGCCCATTCCATAAAAATTGAAAATTGCATGGGCATTAAATTTATCAGAAGCTGAATTTTAGTTAATAGAGATTTGGTAATTTGTTATAATCCAGAAAGGATACTTGATGCAAATTCCTTGGTTTTGTTATTTTCCTTGAATTTTGCATTTTCCAAAAGTTCATAATATGCTTTGAATGATTTTATTAGAGGAGAAACCCCCATTTGTGTGGTCATTGCCAGGTATGCATTCTTGAATTGCGCTTGCAAATTCTTATCCTGAAATGCCGACATTTTTCCTTCGCCCTCGATTAAAAGGGCACTGTATCTTTTTCTGAGCTGCTTAGCCTCTAGGCTAACAGCTGAATTTGGATAGCGTGATAAATATTTATCCCAAAAAACAGCATATGCCGCAATTTCAGTCAAAGGAATGTTGATTTCGCCATCCACTACAGCTGGAGATTCACTTTCCAGGGCACTTTGTTCCAAATAAACTTGCATGGCAACAGTCAATAAACGTAAAAATTTGCGCATGAGCTGATCGAAATTCCTTCTGAGATAAACCTTGCTGTTTTTCTTGACTCCAAAGTCTAAGTAATTAGCACTAAGTTCTTTGCTTGTAGCATCGTAGTCCAAATTTGCTGAGCCATAATTTTTAATTTCGCTGGCCAGATGCTGATAGGCTGCCGGGCTAATCTTATTTTGCCAGGCGATAAAGACCTTTTCGTGAAATGACATTAGATCAGCAAAAGCTATATCTGCAGTGGCGCTGGCTTTCCCCTGAAAGCTACCCTCGAAAAGAGA
>JBILRK010000146.1:0-5684 GCA_044372705.1 Saprospira sp.
CGATAAAATGGGCTAAGATTGCCAAATGCTCAAAAGACAGTGCTATCAGAGATATCAATGATTTGATAGAAAAAGGCATTTTAAATAAGCAGGATTCTGGCGGCAGAAGCACAAATTATGTTTTGAATTATTGACTCTATAGAAGATTTTAACTGGCACCAAGTTAAAGCCTCTCTCTTCCGGTACCTATTTTTAAAGGCTAAGACCTGCTGAAAAATAAAAATATAGTGGCTTTTGCCTCAAATTTTTAAAGCAATAGAGGCCTGGTTTTAACCCGGGACTGAAACGAGGAATTTCAATTCATTCGCAAAACTAAAGCATCGGTCTAATTGCAACGAATAACTGCCCTAATCGTTGCAATAAATGCAACGATTATACAATTCTACAGAACAATAAAAACGATTAAAATAATGTTTGGACATTCCCCCTACCCTTTCAAATTATTAATATTTCACAAAAAAAGCCTTTGCTTTTGTGTACAAATATAGTTTTACTAAATTTGCCTTTTGAAAATCATTGCAGGCAATTCTGCAGCAAACTAAAAGTCTGTTAAATCCGACAACTTAAGATCAAAATGAATTCTTTCAAATCAATGAACAATATCGTTGGTTGGCTTATGTTCTTTACAGCCGCAACGGTATATATGCTTACAGCCGAACCCACAAGCAGCCTTTGGGACTGCGGTGAGTTCATTTCAGCAGCTTATAAACTGGAGGTTGTACACCCTCCCGGAGCGCCACTTTTCCTCATGATAGGTAGAATGTTTGCCTTTATTGCCGAAAGTATTTCTTCCGACAAGGCCAATATTGCCTATGCCATCAATGTCATGTCGGGACTATGTACAGCAGCGCTCGTCATGTTTATTTTCTGGTCTACCACAATTTTGACTAAGTTGGCCCTTGTTGGACATGAGCAAAAAGTAGAGGATTTTGGCGATAAGCTTGCAATCATTGGTTCGGGTATTGCTGCGGCCTTATCTACTACCTTTGCCAGTTCAGTTTGGTTCTCGGCAGTCGAGGGCGAGGTATATGCCATGTCATCTGGTTTTACCGGTCTTGTGATTTGGGCAGCTTTACGTTGGTACGTAACTGATGACAAGAAAGCTGACCGTTGGTTGGTTTTCATTGCCTATATGATTGGCTTGTCAATAGGTGTTCACTTATTGAGCCTTTTGGCTATACCTTTCATGACCCTGCTATACTATTACAAAAAGAAGCATGTTAGGGAAATGACAATGAGCTCCACATCGGTTTATGCTGTATTGGGTTTTGCACTTCTCATTGGCATGCAGTTTATGCACTTTTTGCCAGTTTCGATACATGTTATATTTGGATTAGCTATTCCGGCTGTATATGTATTAGCTTACACTCAAACCAAAATGGAAGAAAGGAAGGCATGGTTGAATATTGCTATCTATTCTCTAGTGGGCTTTGTGCTCCTTATATTCATGCAAGCTATTTTTATTCCTAAAATCCCTGAAATTGCTGCTGGTTTTGACTATACCTTTGTCAATGATTTCGGATTAGGCCTTGGTTCAGGAATGATGTTCTTTTTACTAATACTTGTAGCTGCAGTTGTTGTTGGATTATATCTCAGTCAACAAAGAAAAATGTATGGTCTTCAGCTAATTATGATGATGTTTGCCATGGCTCTTATGGGCTTTAGCACCTATGCCTCTATCGTCATTCGCGCCCAGGCCAATACGCCTATAAATATGAACAATCCGAGTGACCCATACAGCCTCCTCTCCTATATCAATCGTGAGCAGTATGGAGAACGCCCCCTTTCATACGGTCCTCATTTTGCAGCTGAACAGATTGGTTATATCAATAAAGGCAAATCTTACAGACCCGTAAAAAATGCTAACGGCTCATTCAGCTATCAGCCAGTTTCAGAAAAAGGCGATTACAGCTATAATAAAAATGATATGATGCTCTTTCCTCGTTTAGGACATATGGACGAAAACAGAGAAAGACAATACAGAGCATGGCTAGATCTGCCAGAGGGCAAACCAACCATGACACATAATCTAGATTTCTTTTTCCGTTATCAGATTGGATGGATGTACTTCCGCTATTTTATGTGGAATTTTGCAGGTCGTCAAAATGCGCAACAGGGTTATAACGCATCTGAACCACATAAAGGAAATTGGATTAGTGGTATTAGTTTTATAGATGGTCCACGCCTCATTCCACAAGAAGACCTGCCTTCAAGCCTGAAAGATCAGGGTAGCAATGCATATTATTTCTTACCACTTATTTTTGGCTTGCTTGGACTCTTGTTCCATATTGCCCGCCGTCCGCAGGATGCACTTGCAGTAGGTATTCTATTCCTGGTTACCGGTGTTGCCATCATTGTATTTTCCAATCAGCCACCGGGTGAACCTCGCGAGCGCGATTATGTACTTGTAGGTTCTATTTTTACCTATTGTATCTGGATAGGTATGGGTGTGGCAAGTATTTACAGCGGGTTAAAATTTTATTTGAACAATGCACCATTAAGAGCAGGGCTTGCAACTTCTCTAATTTTGATTGCACCTATTATTATGGGTTTCCAAAACTGGGACGATAATTCTCGTGCAAATCATACCGGTGCCAGAGATTATGCTAATAATTTCTTGCAGTCTTGTGCTCCAAATGCGATTATCTTTACTTATGGAGATAATGACACCTACCCACTTTGGTACGCACAGGAAGTAGAAGGCATTCGTACCGATGTACGTGTTGTCAACTTCAGCCTTTTGGCTGTCGATTGGTACATTGAACAATTGCGCCGAAAAATGAACGATTCGGATGCCATACCAATGACTATATCGAAAGATGCTTACAGAGGTTCGGCACGAAATGCAATGCCTGTACAGCCGAATAGAGCAGCGATGTCGATGTACGATGTCATCAAGTTTATGGGTGGAAGCAATCCAGTACAGGGGGCTCCAAGTTATGTGCCTACCAGCGACTTTTATATTCCAATTAACAAGGACGAAATCAGAAGGAATAAAGCTGTTCCTGCATCAGTTCCAGACGAGCAGATTGTGGATAGAATGGATTTCAAAATAGGTGAATCTCGTGTGATTTACAAGGATGATGTTGCGCTTTATGATATCATTGCTACGAATGCTGCTAATGGCTGGAAACGTCCAATCTATTTTGCTGTGACAGTACGTCCCGAAAAAATTGGCATTTTCAAAAATTATCTTCAGCTCGAAGGTATGGCACAAAGGATTGTACCAATTAATACTGCTGGCGGCGAAAGTGCTGGAGCAATGTCCTTGGGTCGTACCGAAATTGATACGATGTATCGTAACATAATGGAAAAATTCCGCTGGGGTGGTTTTGACAAATACAAAATGTTTGTTGACGAGAGCTATTCACCAAGTATTCAAACACAGCAGTATGCTTTCTGGCGTCTTATTATGGCATTGAAACAAATCGGAGACAAAGAGCGTGCACTAAAAGCACTTGATCGCATGTATGAGGCATTCCCACACATGAATTTCCCGATTGATGAGTCTTACTCAAGAGTTGGTCTCAATCTTTTCATTGAATTGGGCGCTGCTGCCAAAGCAAAGCCACATGTACTGAATATGGCAAAATCATCGGCCGAAAAACTGAAGTATTTCAGTAAATTAATTGGCGCCGACGATTTGGATGGTTTTTTAACTAAATTGAATAACTATTCCAATACAATCGAAACCAAACGCCGCGAAATCAGCATGATTCTGCAACAGGCAGGAGGCCCCGATAATATGAATAAAGCAATGAGTGATTATGCCATGAAAAGTCAGGCAGAAATGCAAAAAGCAGAAGCCGAGAAAGAATTGTTACTTAAAACATGTAAGAATCCTGATTTGGTTAATCTTTTTGACAATGACATCATGATGGCGGTTTCCACTTCACAACAGTCACTCGAACTTGCTTCAGAAATCGGAGATGAGGCTTTCAAAAAACAGGTAGAGGATATATTTGCCCCCTACAAAATTAAGGCAAAGAATCAACCCGCTCAAAAAATGCAGGTTGAAGCACCTAAAGACACTGCCAAAAAAGACACAGTGAAGAGATAATAAGCTTTTTCAACTAAAGAAAGGAGGCTCTACAAATTGTATGAGCCTCTTTTTTTATTGTATGATTCTTTGCTTAGTAATTTTTTTAGAAAGATACCTAAAGCCTATGATGGCATAAGCAAAAATTCAAATTAAAATTCAATTTGCTTCAGATCAAAGTTTAAAGGAAAAACAGCAGGAAGTGCGGCAAAAGCATTTGATATTCAATTGAAAATTATTTTTTTATCATCACAAATTTCATACTAGAAAAAGGGTGTCAGAAATCTCATAAAACACTTTACTATTAACAATAAATTATCTTATTGACAGTTTTTAATTTTTTGCAAATAATTTTTTTTGTTTTAGCTGATTAGTACTTATATTAGCCTCATGTTTTGCACATTACAATTACATTAACATTTAATTTCAAAACTTTTATGATCAAAAAATTACACATCCTTGCGGCTGTAATGGCACTTGCCGGCACAGTAAATGCACAAAATGTGGGAATTGGTACAAGCTTACCAAGCTCCTCTGCCAAACTTCAGATTGATGATGCCAATCGCGGTATTCTCATTCCAAGAGTTTCACTTGCTGCTGTCAACAATGGCACTACTCCTGTTGCTGCTCCCGTTACTGGTCTTTTGGTATTTAATACCAACGCTGCTGTGACAGGAGGCGATGGTGCAGGTTTTTATTTCTGGAACGGTACACAATGGACCCCCCTCAAAGGTGGAGATAATACCTTAGACATGGCTTATGATGAAGGTGGTCCCGGTGCAGGTAGAATCATCACTGCCGATGCAGGTCGTGTTGAGATTAACGGCACAGGTGGATTATTGGTTAATGCCAACACAACTACCATTTCTGAAGCTGCTTTGGTGAACAATACCAACGGCACCCAAAACACTTTGACACAATTGGGTTATGTGGGTGTAAATGCCGGAAGCACTGCAGTGTTTGGCGTAAGAACAATAGCGAGAGGGACGGCTGCTACAGGACTATGGGATGGACCAATGGGTGTTTTTGGTGCAGTTGAAGCACCAACAGCCGGCGGTACCATTAACCTGAATACCACAGTAGGTTCTGCAAATAAAGCATTGGGTGTATTTGGTACTGTTTCTACAAATACCAATATCACTGGTAGCGCGCAGGATATGGTAGCGGGTGTTTTAGGATATACCGGTCTTCATAACAGTGGTGGTGGAAGCGTAACAGGATCCAGACTTTATGGTGGTCTTTTTGGCGGTAATGGCCGCGTATTGGGTCTTTGGGGCGAAAATTCTGCTTATATGGAAATAATGCCAGGTTGGCAAAGCCAAAACTACGAAACGGCCATGCTTGGTTTTTATAATACAGATGTGAATGGTGGTAATAATGGCGGCAATGAAGGTGTTGGTGAAAACTACTTATCAATTGAAACCAATATCACAAATACCACCCCCAAAAACCTCGTAATGCAAACTCGTAGCCGTGGTAATGTAGGTATCGGTACAGCTACACCTGCAGATAGATTACACGTCACTGATGCAGTAACTCCTAATACTGCAACTCTAAGAATTAGTGGTTTGTCAAGCACAGGTACACTTACAAGCTTAGCAACTGATGCCATCGTTATGACAGATGCAAACGGTTCCCTTCGCCG
>JBILRK010000147.1:0-5659 GCA_044372705.1 Saprospira sp.
GTGTGCCTTATTTCAATAAGTATTAAATAATAAATAAGTAAGCGCGGTTTTGAACAGCTAAATAATAAGCTCACAAAATTCTCTTATCTTTGATTTCAAATTAAAGTTTTTTTAAGCCAATAGTAATTTACCGAATGTCTAAAAAGTTAGTACAAGTAGCTGCAGAGCTAAACGTTGGGACCAAAACAATCGTCGAGTTTTTGACAGGAAAGGGATTCGAGGTGATCGATAAACCCACTGCGAAGATTTCTGAAGAAATGCTCGATATCCTCATTAAAAATTTTCAAAAATCGATTGCTATCAAAGAGCAAGCCGAACAGATTACTATTGGTAACCGTGTAGTGCCCAAAAAAGAGGAAAAGCCAATTATTAAGGAAGAGCCAAAACCACTATTCAAAAAGGAGCTTCCCGTAGAGACAGTTGTTGAAAAAGTTGTAGAGCAGCAACCTGTTGTCGAGGAGAAAGAATATAAGCTGAGCGGTCCGAAAATTTTGGGTAAAATAGATTTGGATGCAAACAGAAAAACAACCAAAATAGAGAAAAAGGAAGAACCGATTGCCGAAATTCCAAAAATTGAAGAGAAAAAAGAAATAGTTAAGACGGTTGAAGTTGAAAAAGAACCTGTTGTAGAAATCAAAGAGACGCCAAAAGCCGAAATAGAAGTAAAAACTGAAGAAGGGGTAGATGATAATCATATTAAAACGGTATCACCTCAGTTGAAAGGTTTGAAGATTTTGGGTAAAATTACGATTGAAGACAATAGTAAAAAGAAGAAGAAGGTTACTAAGAAAGGTGAAAATGTGAGTGATGCCAAACCTGCTACAGTAGGTGAAGCTCCAAAAGACGGAAATGCAGATGCTAAGAAGAAACGCCGCAAACGTACCAAAATTACTAAAGGGGAGCCTGTAAAAGAAGAAAACAAACCGGCTTTCAATAACAATGCCCCTGCCACTAGCGCAGGCAATAACAATAATAGTAATAATAATAATCCAGCCAATAAAAAGAAAAAGAAAAAAGATAAACGTAAGGAAATCAGCGATAAAGAAGTTGGTGACAAATTAAAAGAAACGATGGCCCGCGTTCAAGGCGGTAATAAAGTTAAGAAATTTGGCTCTACACGTTCAGCCCGTGATGAGAAAAAAGAACAGGCCAGAATAAGATTGGAGGAAGAATCGGAAGAGGATATGATTCTTCAGGTTACCGAGTTTATTTCTGTATCTGAATTGGCTGGACTTTTGGATATTTCTCCTGCAGAAATTATCACCATGTGTATGCAGGTCGGTCATTTTGTTTCAATCAATCAAAGACTCGATGCAGAATTGATAGAACTGATTGCGGCAGAATATGGCTACGAAGTAGAATTTATCTCGGCTGAGGAGCAAATTGAAATTGAGGAAGAGGAAGAAGATTCTGAAGAAGATCTCGAACCACGTGCGCCAATTGTTACCGTTATGGGTCACGTTGACCATGGTAAAACATCTTTACTTGACCATATCCGTAAAGCCAACGTAGCTTCTGGCGAAGCGGGTGGTATCACTCAGCACATTGGAGCATATGAAGTAAATGTACACGGAAAAGGAAATATAACTTTCTTGGATACGCCAGGTCACGAAGCCTTTACGGCCATGCGTGCACGTGGTGCTAAGGTAACCGACATTGCAGTAATTATCATTTCGGCCGATGACTCGGTGATGCCTCAAACGCGCGAGGCCATCAGTCACGCTCAGGCTGCCGGTGTACCAATCGTATTTGCCATCAATAAAATTGATAAAGACGGAGCTAATCCCGATAAAATCAAACAGGAACTTGCTGGTATGAACTATCTCATTGAAGAATGGGGTGGTAAATACCAAAGCCAGGATATATCTGCCAAAAAAGGTCTTCATGTTGACTTGCTTTTGGAAAAAATTCTCCTCGAAGCTGAGATGCTCAATTTGAGAGCAAATCCTGATAGAAGAGCACTGGGAACTATCCTTGAGGCTTCTATTGAAAAAGGACGTGGTTATGTTGCCAAAGTTCTTATTCAGAACGGAACCATGGGAATTGGTGATCCAATTGTAGCTGGGCAGCATTTTGGCCGTGTAAAAGCGATGTTCAACGAACAGGGGCAACGCGTTAAAGAGGCCGGTCCTTCTACACCTGTACTTGTACTAGGTCTCGATGGGGCACCTCAGGCCGGTGAAAAAGTTCAGGAAATGGAATCGGAAAGAGATGGCAAGGAATTGGCCAACAAAAGAGCGCAAATTATTCGTCAGCAGCAGATTCGTGCTACTCGCCGTATCACGCTCGACGACATCACGCGCCGTCTCAAAGTTGGTAACTTCCAACAGCTCAACCTTATTGTTAAAGGTGATATGGACGGTTCTGTCGAGGCACTTTCGGATGCTTTGCTCAAACTCAAAACCGAGGCAATCCAGACCAATATTATTTACAAAGCAGTGGGCCCGATTACTGAATCGGATGTAAATCTTGCAGCAGCATCTGATGCCATCATTATCGGCTTCCAGGTACGTCCCAATCCACTTGCGAAAAAACTTGCAGAACAAGAGGGCGTAGAAGTAAAAATGTACTCGGTAATCTACGATGCTATCGATGAAATCAAATCTGCACTCGAAGGAATGCTCGAGCCCAAGCAGGTGGAAGAAATTACCGGTCTTGTTTCCGTACAAGCAGTATTCAATATTACCAAAGTTGGAAATGTTGCAGGATGTTTGGTACAGAGTGGTAAAGTAACCCGAAATAGTTTTGTTCGCGTTATCAGAAACAGCATAGTTGTTTTCCCGAAAAAAGAGGGTGTAAATGGAGAGCTTAGCTCACTCAAACGTCTCAAGGACAGTGTTGCTGAAGTTAAAGCTGGTTTTGAATGCGGTCTTACGATAAGAAACTTCGATGATTTCAAAGAAGGAGACGAAGTGGAAGTGTACGAACTGAAGGAAGTAAAACAGAAACTCTAAGTTTTAATTTACGGATAAATATAAAGACCTTTCGATCTGAATTGACGAAAGGTCTTTTTTTGAAAGGGCATTATGAAATTTAACATAACAGTACTGATTCCCACCTATAATGAGGCAGATAATCTGAAGGAATTATTGCCCCTGCTATTCTGGGTAGAGGAGATTCTTGTGGTCGATTCTTTCAGCAGCGACTCAACAGCTTCCGTTGCAGCATCATTTGGTGCCAAGGTCATAAGTCGAAATTATGATGGGCCGGCATTTCAAAAAAACTGGGCAATTGGACAGGCGACTTATGAGTGGATTTTGATTCTGGATGCTGATGAACGCCCAACAGCCGAACTCTGCGAAGAAATTAGAAATCTTTTCAATAACAAGCTAGCCTTGGCAGATGCCTATCGCATTAAAAGAAGAAATTTTTTCATGGGGCGTGAAATCCGCTTCAGTGCCTGGCAAAACGATTGGGTTATCCGACTCATTAATAAAAATAAGTGCCGCTATATAGAAACGATGGTTCATGAAGAAATCTACTGCGAAGGAAGTATAGCTTCTCTGAAATCAGCAATGTTGCATTTTACATACAGGAACTTAGCGCATTTCGAAGCAAAAATGGAAAGATACGCCAAATGGTCGGCAATGGACTATGACAATAAGACTGGTAAAATTGGCTTCTTTCATCTATACCTAAAACCGGCATTTCGATTTTTCAAACATTATATTTTGAAACTTGGCTTTTTGGATGGCCGCGCAGGATGGGTCATCAGCAAGCTAATGGCAAGGGGAGTTAGGAAAAGATATCAGTATTTGCAACAAAAAAGAAAAAGTAACAGCTGGGATTAGAATCCGTACTCTACATAGTTTCTTGGCGTTTCGTATAATCTGATGCCCAATTCAAGATCTTGGCGCAGCTTTTCGCGAAGGATTTTCCAAATTATCCAACAGATATGTTCCGCAGTTGGTATTAGATTTTTGAATTCTTCAACCTGCAAATTCAGATTTTTGTGATCAAAACGATTTTCGATTTCATCCTTGATTAAATCTGATAGAATTTTCATGTCGATAACATAACCCGTTTCGGGATCAACTTCGCCTGTAACTTTTACCTCAAGTTCGTAGTTGTGCCCATGAAAATATGGGTTGTTACACAAGCCAAAAACTTCGGCATTTTTTTCATCCGTCCAATTTGGATTGTATAGTCTGTGTGCAGCGTTGAAATGTGCTTTTCGTATGACAGAAATTCTCATGTATGTTTTTTTATAGTTTAACAGATAATGTCTGCTAATTGTTGTTGGATTTTAATTTTGAGAATTCATCAGGGCTGATTCTTCTCTTGAGACGCTGTTTAAAATTTGCCCCTTTGCCTTTTTTCTCCTTATAAACCAAACCGATACCTTCGGCATAAATTTCTATCATTTCGGAGTTTATATCCCAATGACCTCCATTTGTTCGGTCAATTGCAGTGACATATTCAGTAGAGGAAAATTGAACGGCTTTAATTTTTTTGCCTTCAAAATCATAGTCAAGAAACTTATCAAATTTGCGGTCTCGCACCAAGTCATATTGCATCGCAGTGTCAGGTGGCAGCGAAAATTTCATACGAAAACGATAAGCTTTAGTGCTGTCTTTGGTAGGGTTAAAGGGGAATATTATGTTTTCTTCAATTTTAGCAGGCGTAACTATAGATGTTGATGTAGCACTGTCGGTCTGCATAAACTGATAATCTTTTAAAATGGTGCCATCGGCCACAACCCATTCCCGGGAAAAGTAACGTTGTTCAAACAAAGCATCGTAACCAGTTGCAATTAGAAAAAGATCGCCTGCATTATCTTTTACAGTTTTGTATAGCCAATAATCGACTGCAACACCCAAAGAATCATCTACAAATTCATATACGAGACCATCTGCTGAGAGTTCAGATAATGGGAAATAGAATTTTTTAAGCGACTGCTCAACCGAAGACTTTTGCTCCGTTTTAGTATTACATGCGGCAAGAAATAATATTAGGGAGAATAAACAAAGCTGATGTTTCATAAAACATTTATTTTTAGTGAAACAAAGATAAAAAATATGCACCTATTTAAAAATTCTTTTCAAATAAGGAGGCTAGACATTATGTCAAAATAACTGTCATACTGTCCTTAATTCATATTTGGAATGGTATTGGGAAAAGTGGATTTGAAAAATAGTTACTTTTTTAAGCTCAGATAGATATCTTTAATAGGCTTTAGCATCAAAATGATATTATAAGTATTATTTTTGCTCATTCGAAAAACAAGTAAGTTTCATATAATAAAAAAAATAATATGTTTGGTTTTCTTAAAAAAATGTTTGGTAACAAACAAGACCGCGACATCAAAGAAATTTTACCAATTGTTGATGAAATCAACAATGAGTACAAAAAGCTAGCAACGCTTAGCAATGATGAGCTCAGAAATAAAACGCACGAATTTCGCGCTATAATCAAAGATTATCTAAAAGGCATTGATGATGATATCAATGAACTGAAAAGTTTAGCTAATCTGACAGAAGACATCAGTAAAAAAACGGAATATTTTTCAGATGCTGACAAATTGGCCAAACGTCGCAATGAAATGATTGAGGAGGTATTGGAAAAAATACTGCCTCAGGCTTTTGCCGTTATGAAAGAAGCGGCAACACGTTTTACCAAAAACGAAACCTTGGAAGTTAGTGCTACCGATTTCGACCGT
>JBILRK010000148.1:0-5644 GCA_044372705.1 Saprospira sp.
AAGGTTAGATGCTGATTATCAAGATTTTTATCTTGCTCTTGCTGATTAGAACAAGAAAATAGGATCATTGCTAAAAGCGATAGTTGAAATAATTTTGAGTACATACTGAGTCTGTTTTTTTGCAAATTTATCAAAGCGTTCAAAATTTGAATACTTATTTGATTCTTTAATTGACTTTAAAGCATTTTTTTTAATTTTGTTCGAATAAATAAAGATCAAAAATGCAAGGAAAGCTCAATCTGATTATTGGCCCTATGTTTTCGGGCAAAAGCACTTTATTGCTTACAAGATATCGCCGCTATAAAATTGCCGGAAAAAATTGTTTACTCATTAAATATGCCAAAGATAACCGATACGAAAGTAACGAATCGATGATTGTGACCCACGACAAATTGAGCTACAGGGCCGTTGCCTGCATTCGCCTTGCAGATCTTGATCAATACATAAACAACTTCGATGTCATTTGCATTGATGAAATTCAGTTTTATCCTGATGCAGCAGCATATTGTGACAAATGGGCAAACCGCGGCAAAATTGTGGAAGCTTGTGGACTGAGTGGTGATTATCGCCGAAAACCTTTTGAGCAAATCTCACAGTTAATTCCAATGGCCGATGACGTAGAACATGTGAAGGCAGTTTGCCGCGAAAGTGGCCTTGATGCCCCATTCAGCAAACGTATCAGCGCCGAAGAGGAACAGGAGGTTATCGGTGGAGAAGATAAATATATGGCCGTTTCAAGGGGCATTTTCTTCGAAAAACTGGATTCTGACTCAAAAATTTCATAAAACAAAAGGCTCCTTCAAGCCTATATTCCCCACCCTACTATTTCTTCCATTTCGAAGAAGCTAGATTTAGTTTAGACAAATCTCCAATTTTAGCCATTTATTTAATTATTAATTCTTTATTTTCAATTAATAAGCTTAATTTCGCAGCACTTTTCGCTAAAAATAGCCAAGAGTGACTGAAATTCTATTTTTTAACCAAAAAACCGTCCCGGATGGGAACCTTCCATAAAATGGAAAATGAAAACAACGAAGTAGTAGTTGTAGTAACTGCTCATGATGATTTTAACTGGGGTTTGGGCAAAAGTGGCCAAAACAACTACAGTAGCGAGTTGGCAAACAACTTATTGAATGAGTACGATCAAACTTTGAATTCTATTAAAGAATTTGAAATTGTAGCTGGTAAAGTAGTTGCCATGCTCGATAGCGATGTACTCATCGACCTTAACTACAAATCAGATGGCTTGGTGCCACTTTCTGAGTTCCGCGATATGCCAGGACTCAAAGTAGGTGACCTGGTTGAAGTGTATGTTGAAAATCCAGAAGACAAAAACGGTCGCCTTGTACTCTCTCGCCGCAAAGCTAAATTGCTCCGCGCTTGGGACAATATCGTAACTGCTTTCGAAGAAGGACATGTAGTAACTGGTCATGTTATCAGCAAAACCAAAGGTGGTCTTATTGTTGATGTTAATGGCTTGGAAACCTTCCTTCCTGGTTCACAAATCGATATCAAACCAATTACGGATTATGATATGTTTGTGGGCAAAACTATGGATTTCAAAGTTGTTAAAATCAACGAATCCATCAAAAATGCAGTTGTATCTCACAAAGCACTTATCGAAAGTGATATTGAAGCGCAACGTTCTGAAATCATTTCAAGACTTGAAAAAGGTCAGGTATTGGAAGGAACTGTTAAGAACATCACCGACTTTGGAGCATTCCTCGACTTGGGTGGCGTTGACGGTCTTCTTTACATCACAGATATTTCTTGGGGCCGTATCAAACATCCAAGCGATGTATTGTACAATGGTCAGAAATTGAATGTTGTAGTACTTGACTTCAACGATGATAAAAAACGTATTTCTTTGAGCCTCAAGGCTCTTACCCCACACCCATGGGATGTTTTGGCCGATGACATTCAGCCAGGTTCTGTTGTGGAAGGTAAAATTGTCAACATTGAAGATTACGGTGCATTCCTCGAAATCACACCAGGTGTTGAAGGCCTTATCCACGTTTCTGAAATCTCTTGGAGCAGCCAGCCAATCAACTCTCGTGACTTCTTCAAAGAAGGCGATACATTCAAAGCAAAGGTTGTTACCATCGATCGCGAAGAGCGTAAAATGTCTCTGTCGCTCAAACAACTTAGCGATGATCCTTGGTCAATTATCGAAGAAAAATATGCCAAAGCAACCCGCCACAGCGGCGAGGTTAAAAACCTCACGCCTTATGGTGTTTTCATCGAACTTGAAGAAGGTATTGGTGGCATGATTCACATTTCTGATCTTTCATGGACAAAACGTTTTGCACATCCTGCAGAATTTACAAAAGTTGGTGAAAAATTAGATGTAATCGTACTTGAAGTAGACAAAGACAACCGTAAACTTTCTTTAGGCCACAAACAGCTTGAGGAAAATCCATGGGATACTTTCGAAAATCTTTTCCCTGTTGGTTCTGTACATGAGGCTACAGTTCTTCGCCGCGACGACCGTGGTGCTATCGTACTTCTACCTTACGGACTCGAGGCATTCGCGCCAATCCGTCACGTGAAAAAAGAAGATGGTAACCTTGCAGAGGTAGATGAAACACTGCCTTTCAAAGTGATTGAATTCAACCGCGACGACAAACGTATCCTTGTTTCTCACACCCGCTTTTTCAGCGATGTGAAAAAGGACGGAGAAGAAAAAGAAAAAACCGAGAAGAAAAAGCAGGATAAAGACGCCAAGGATGATCTGAAAAAAACTCAGAACAAAGTTGAGCGTAACACTCTTGGAGATCTCGATGTTTTCTCTGAATTGAAAGAACAAATGAAAGAAGAAGATGAAAATCAGGGATAATCTCTGAAAGAATTCTTCAAATCGACTCAAAATTGATTTGTTCCTTATATAAAAGTCCCTATCTTGTCATCTGATAAGATAGGGCTTTTTTTATTTTTTAAATTAATGAATCTTGAGATACGAAAGAAAATATCGCATCGAAGTACTTAGTCCAGACCTAGTAAGCCAGGGACTAAAGCTACACCCAATCGGATTCAGACAACTTTATCCCGAAAGACAGGTTAATAATATATATTTTGATAGTGTCGGATTTACGACCTACAAAGAAAATGTAGCGGGACTTGAACAAAGACAAAAATTTAGGGTTCGATGGTATGGCACTGATGTTTTAAATATTGAAAATGCTGTTTTGGAAATAAAATTGCGTCAAAATAATTTGGGGGATAAAATATCCATTCCGATTAAAGCTTTTTCATTTTTAAATATTAGCGACCTGATTGCACAGGTAAACCACTTATGTCCTAAAACTTCTGGAGTTTTGAGACCGACACTTTTCAATTCTTACCAACGCAAATACTGGGTTAGTCCCGATAATCATTTCAGAATAACTGTTGATACGCAGCTAAAGTATGCCCCAATGATACCGGAACCATTCATAGGAAGACAACTTTTGCATGATAGGTTTGTGAGTATTTTGGAACTCAAATACGATGAATTACACGACTCGAAGGCCGATAGAATTACACAGTATTTACCTTATCGACTTAGTAAAAATTCTAAATACGTAAACGGCATCAATCTATGCTACCTATAAAACCAAACAGAATACTGCAAATAATACAAAAAATAGAACTTTACAAATTTTTATTTGTTATGTTCATCACTTATTGACAATAAATTCTTTAATTTTGCGTCCGTTTAAAAAACGAGCATATTATTTTAATATATTTTTAAAAATTTAAACAATCCTACATGATCAGTGATTGTGACATGCGCTTCAAAAATTCGGTCAAAAGTTTAATCGCGTTTGTCCTTGTACTGCTGTTTATACCATATCTAAATGCCCAACATCCAAAGAAAATTTATTGGGAAAGTGGTAAAATAAGATGTGAAGGCCAAACAAATGATGCCGGTATCAGAGCAGGTCAATGGAAGTTTTACTATGTTACCGGTGAATTGGAAGCAGTTGGTAGCTACTCGGGTAAAAAAACAAATGCATTTTACGACCCTTTCAAAAGAAATAAATCTTCGGCAGTTGATGATCAGGGGCTATTACATGCCAGAGATGGCGAGTGGGATTTTTACTTCAAAAATGGCCAAATGTCGGCAAAGATAAATTATCTAGCAGGCTGCCCGGTTGGCAAAGCCCTTCGTTTTCATGCAAATGGTTCTAAAGCTGAGGAAACACATTTCAGCAATTGCAAGCCCTTCCCACCCAGAACGATGTGGGACCAGAAAGGGGTAAAATATTTTGAAACAAAAGCCGAAGGAACTGGAAAAACTGTTGATTATGAATATTATCCGAGTGGACAGATTAAATCAATTGTTCCATACAAAGACGGAGAACAATACGGCATTGTAAAAAGATATTTTGAGAATGGCAGCCGCGAAGAGGATGTGATGATGAAAAACAATAAGGTGCATGGCAGTTATCGCTCCTGGTATTCAAATGGCAAAAAGCAAAGAGAGTTTTTCTCTATTAA
Organism: Saprospira sp.; assembly: GCA_044372705.1. Taxonomy (GTDB): domain Bacteria; phylum Bacteroidota; class Bacteroidia; order Chitinophagales; family Saprospiraceae; genus Saprospira. The sequence continues at coordinate 4,480 of JBILRK010000148.1, forward strand.
TAATGTAATGTCCGGTGAGTTTAAAGAATGGAATGAGTTCGGCGTATTATTAAGAGAAATAATTGAAAATACCGAGCTACAGAGAATCGTTGTAAAAACCTTTTGGGAGAATGGTCAAATAAAAATGCAGGGCACTTCAAAAACTCCTCCTTCACTTAGTATTCATCACTGGTCACAGAGCCGCCACGGAGCTTGGACCTATTGGGACAAAAATGGTAATGTTCAAAAAACCGAGAACTATATAGATGGCAAACTCATCAGTACCGACCTCCCATAAACAACATAATCAAAACATAAATAATAAAGCATATTTGCCACAGGCAGGTATGCTTTTTCATTAAAATATGGATAACAACAAGATTGAAGACCTGAACAGGTTAAAAAAATGGCGCTTGATTTTGGGAGAAAATGCGGAAGAAGAAAATGAATCATCTTATCCTCTTGACCCCGTAGCGGCTTCAGTTGACAGGGCTTTGGATGCCCTCTACGGAGAATCTGCCAAGGCTGGGCTTGGCAGTTCTGCACCCAAAGTAAGCCGTTGGTTGGGTGACATAAGAAAATATTTTAACAAGGAAACGGTGCAGATTATGCAGAAAGACGCTTTCGAGCGACTTGGCATTGAACGTATGTTGCTGGAACCAGAGTTGCTGCAAACGGTCGAAGCAGATATTAATTTGGTGTCAACACTCATTTCTCTTAATAAAGTCATACCAACTAAAACAAGAGAAACTGCCCGCCTGGTTGTAAAAAAGGTTTTAGACCAACTAATTCAAAAAATGCAGCATCCTATGCGCGAAGCTGTGATGGGCGCATTGTCAAGTGCTTTTAGAAACCGCAGACCAAAATTGAATGAAATCGATTGGCATCGAACTATTAAACTAAATTTAAAACATTATCAGCCTGACTACAAAAGTATTATTCCCCAAAATCTGATTGGCCATGGCAAAAAAGGTCAGTCATTGCGCAATGTAATTTTATGTGTTGACCAGAGCGGTTCTATGGCTGCCTCTGTTGTTTACAGTTCTGTTTTTGGAGCTGTCCTTGCTTCGATACCCTCTTTAAAAACTAAGATGATAGTTTTTGATACAGCAGTTGCCGACCTCACAAAAGAGCTTCATGATCCGGTAGATTTGCTTTTTGGGGCACAATTGGGAGGTGGGACCGA
>JBILRK010000149.1:0-5615 GCA_044372705.1 Saprospira sp.
AAATCGGCACAATAAACAATTTTCTTCGAGTCGTGCATTATATATGGAAGCATCATAGCCTCTGTATGTCCGTAGGCAAATAATACATTAAAGTTACTCATCAACATCACTTGTGAATCGTAAGGGGCCGCATCAATAAATTTAACAAGGCCAGCTTGCAAAAGTGGTTCAAAATTTTCTTTAAGAAAAGATGCTTTTTCACGGCTATTGGGATTCATTGCCCAATCCCAATGTTTTTCATTCGACCAATAAACTGCATTTGGAAAGGTGGGGACATATTTTCCATCTTCGATAGAAACAGCACCGCCTACATGGTCAAAATGCAAATGTGTGAGAAATACATCAGTAATATCTGATGCTTTAAGTCCAGCTTTATCTAGTGATTTTAGAAGACTAGCCTCGCCATGTGGTTCATAATAAGAAAAAAACTTTTCACTCTGTTTATTGCCAATTCCGCAATCAATCAAAATGTTTCTATCCTCTGTCTGAACAAGCATGCATCGCATGGCCCAGGTACATAGATTTCTATCATCCGGTTTTTCAAGTTTTTCCCAAATCGTTTTGGGCACCACCCCAAACATTGCACCACCATCAAGTTTAAAATAACCAGTTTCTATTATACTTATTTTCATGAATCATTGAGCGTTTAACATTGAACATAAATCATTGAGCATTTATCATTGAGTATTTATCATTGAGTATATTTCATTGAGTATATTTCATTGAGTATATTTCATTGAGTATATTTCATTGAGCATATTTCATTGAGCATATTTCATTGAGCATTGAGCATATTTCATTGAGTATTTATCATTGAGCATATTTCATTGAGCATTGAGTATTTAACATTGAGTATTGAACATTGAACATTGAGCATATTTCATTGAGTATTTATCATTGAGCATATTTCATTGAGCATTGAGTATTTAACATTGAGTATTGAACATTGAACATTGAGCATTTTTCTTTCTTCTACTAGATCTATCTCACGCAAAGAGCTGCAAAGAATTATCAGATCTACAATCTACAAAGCTCGCAAAGAAAAATCTTTCATCTTTCCTCTACACTAGTATCTAGTACCTAGTCCCTCGTCCCTAAAAAACTGGCTACTAAATAACTAGTTCCTGGCTCCTAAATAACTGGCTACTGGCTACTAAATAACTAGTTCCTGGTTACTAAAGTACTGGTTACTGGCTCCTAAATAACTAGTACCTGATTCCTAAAGTACTGGCTACTGGCTCCTAAATAGCTCTTCTCTCTAAAAGCCTATTTTCTTTTCTGGTTCAGCTAATGATTTTTTTAATGCGGCCATTTTTATTGCGCTTACTGCTGCCTCGACACCTTTATTGCCATGCACTCCACCTGCTCTGTCAAGGGCCTGTTGCATGTCATTTGGCGTTAAAACGCCAAAAACAAAAGGTTTCCCACTGGCAATCCCCATCTGTTGCAAAGCTGTAGCGACAGACATATTAATATATTCATTGTGGGAGGTTTCGCCCTTGATGACACAACCCAAACAAATCACAGCATCTAACTTTTGTGATTGGGCTAGCATTCTGGCCCCAACAGGCAATTCAAAAGTTCCGGGCACCCAAACACTGTGAATATTATTTTCTTTAGCACCATGTTCAATCAGCGCATCGTAACAGCCTTTGTAAAGTGCTCCGGTAATTGCTTCATTCCATTCTGCCGTAACTATTCCAAAACTCAGGCTACTTGCATCTGGAATGCTATTTTTATCGTATGAAGACAAATTTTTATCAGAACTACTCATAATCCATATGTTTTAAAACTAAACGGACAGGCAGTAAAACTGTCTGTCCGTTAGATAATTGATTTTGTATTTATTTACCACCTAAACGTGCTATGTCTTTGTCAACATAAATACGTTCAGCAGTTTTGGGATATTCCTTTTTAATTCTCTCAAGTAATTTTAAGGCTTCTGCATTGTTCTTTTTAACATCGCTGTATAAAAGAGCAGCTTTGCGCAATTGAATAGGAGAAGTCAAGTCATTAGGATAATGATCTGCCGCTTTGAGGTAATATTTTAAAGCCTCATCCATTTCGTTCAATTCAGATTTAGCATCGCCAAGCATAGCATAAGCCTGTGCTTGGATGAGTTTATCTTTTGAAGAAAAACTGCTTAGATATTTAACAGCATCCTGATATTTGCCGGTATGCAACAATGCAGCACCAGCCATGAAACTTGCACGCTTTGCAGCTGAGGTTCCTTTAAATTCAGTAATAAAATCCAATAGACCAATGAAATTACCTTGTTGACCAGGTTGATTGCGACCACTCAAAGCAAGCGAAAAAGAATCAACACCAAAATAGTATTCAGCACGGAAAATTTCCTCCTCTGCTCTTTTTTCTCTAGGACCCATGTACATGAAAAAATAGACATAAAGGCCACCAATCAATAAAACAAGACCTACCAATAATCCGTAGATAATTTTTTTATATTTTTCAAAAGTTGAAATTGCATTGTTTTTGAACGCATCTATGTCAAATTCTTGCACTTGCACTTTTGTTGGTTCTTGTTGTTTTGCCATTGTTAAATAAGTTGAAAATCGGTTCAAATATAGTAAATATCGACTTTTTATACTATTTGACAGCCAAAGGGCTGAAAAGTCGCCTGCAAAGATAAATAAAGTTTTAATCTATCCGATTTTTTTAAGCTATTTTTGCATTTCAAAGAGTCTATTGAATATTTCAGCAGATTATTTTGTTAATGATGTTCAGCAGTGCTAATTTTACCAGTTCTAACCAAACGCAAATGAGAAATATAATAATTTTTGTATTGGGATTCTTTTCCCTGATACAGCACAGCAAACTTAGATCACAAGAAATTGACTTGCCAAAACTTAGCGCTAATGCAAGTTTTAGTTTAATAACCTGCTCCCCCGGCAATGATTTATACAATCAATTTGGACATAGCGCTATTAGACTGAAAGACGAAAATCTTGGTCTGGACTTCGTTTACAATTTTGGCACCTTCGATTTTGACACGCCTAATTTTATGCTTAAATTCATAGAACGCAAACTGATGTATTCCCTTTCCAAAAGTCGCTTTCAGCCATTTATGCGTGTATATATCTATGAAAAGCGAGGCGTTGCAGAGCAGGAACTTATGATTGACAGCATTCAAAAACAAGCACTTTTTTTATTTCTTGAGCAAAACTATCAACCACAAAACAGAGAATATCTGTACGATTTTTTTTATGATAACTGCGCTACCAGAATACGGGATGTTTTTGCAAAAGCCCTAGGAAATTTGAGCTATTCAGCACAAAAGAGCAATAAAACTTTCAGAGGTTTTCTATACGAATATCTTGGACACGACCCTTGGCTAAATTTTGGCATTGACCTTATACTTGGCCTCGAAGCAGATAAAAATTGCACACAGGAATTTCAAATGTTTCTACCCGATTACTTGTCATCAAATCTATCAAATACAAGGTTGAAGGGCAATAAACTATTGGGAGAAACCCGCTTGATTTTACCAATTCCTGCCAAGAAAGTTAATACTCAAATCTTTACTCCTTTTGTTTTAACATTATGCATTCTACTGATGGGTTTGGCAATACATTATTTTAGCAAAAAAATAGTTAAAAATATATTTGAAATCAGTGTTTTTGTCTTTTTATCTTTAGTAGGTATATTTCTGTTAATAATGTGGTTTGGAACAGATCATATTGCTACACAAAACAATTTGAATGTACTTTGGGCCAATCCTCTTTTTATTCTATGGATATTCACCGCTTACAGAAATAAATTGAATATATTTGCAAAATCGGTAGGATATGCTTTGTTGATTTCAAACGCTGCTGTGCTGCTAATGTTTGTTATTCCTTTTCAAGCTTACAATCTGGCAGTTTTACCACTTGTGCTTTTATCCTTATTTACACTGTCTAGTTCCTTGTTTTTCAGGAAGTCTATTTAATTTCAAGAAAATTACATGAAAAATATTCTTTATTTTTTCTTTATCTGTTTTTTATCAATGCAGCTAAACGCTCAGGCTGATGCTGTCTACAGAATAAAATTACTGTCAGTAAACAAGAATTCAGATCTAAAACTGTTTAAAAATTTGCATGACCTTGGCGTTGTAAGTTTCGAGCCCTTTGATAATAATACTTTGAGAGTGTATCTCGGCAATTATATCGGAAAATTTACCGCAGACAGAATACTGCCAACCGTAAAAGCCCGCGGTTTCAGTGGTGCATACGTCGAAAAAATCAAAGAAAGCTTTGTTGGTCCAAACGGAGACTCACTTACCCATACCATGCAGTTTATTGCACTTAAAAAATTAGACATACGAACAATTGTAAATAATCCTAAACTATTAGAAACAGACAAAAAAGATGTTTTTATCTGGTATCACAATGGATTTTACAGGGTTTCGATGGGAATGATAAAAGAAAACGAATCTGAGAAAATTGAAAAATTCAAAACAAAAACGAATGAATTGGGCTACAGCATTATATTCTCTCAGAAATTTGCAGGAGTAGCTCCAGTGCCTGAAACAAGCACTATCAGTACAGCTCCAAAAATCAATTTTCCAACAGAAATCAAAAAGATTGAAAGAAAAGATGCTTTCGAGCTAGAGAATAAGAAAACACCCAGCTCTACTCCAGCTGTGAAGAAAAATCTGGACCCTATATTAAAGGAGAAAGAGGCAAAAGCTAATCCAAACGCAAAGCTTAAACCAATTAAATAACCTTAAATTGAGCAAAATGCGGCAGCAATTTTTAAAAATCATCTATGCATTTTTGTTACTGCTCCATTCATGCTTTCAACTCCATGCAGCCGCTATCAAGGGAAAAGTATCCGGCCCCGCAGGAGAGCCTTTGCCATTTGCCTCTGTTTATATTCAGGGTAGCAGCATTGGCACAACTACAAATATTGAGGGTGATTATTATCTTGAACTACAAGACGGAGATTATACGATTGTTTTTCAATATGTTGGCCTGCAACAGCGCAGTGAGAAAATTAGCCTAAAAGGCACTGATATAAGGTTAGATATTACACTCAATGAGCTGGAACTGCAAACAGCTGAGGTGATTGTAAGGGCCGACGAGGACCCAGCCTATAACATCATAAGGGCTGCTATTAAAAAAAGACAATATCACCTGGAGCAGTTGAGCAATTACAGTTGTGACAGCTATGTAAAGGGCACTCAAAAGGTGGAAGGACTTCCCGATAAAATTATGGGCCGCTCATTGGGCCGACTCAGCGAAGGGCTCGATTCGAACGGAAATGGCATTGTTTATCTTTCAGAATCAGTGTCTAAACTGTTTTTTGAGGATAAAAAATATAAGGAAATCATGATTTCCTCAAAAGTCAGCGGCGACGATAATGGCTTTAGTTTCAACTCGGGGGTATCGATGAATGAATTCAACTTTTATGAAAATCAACTGACACTTGGCGACGCAAAACTCCTTTCACCCATTGCACAAAATGCGCTACTCTCCTACCGATACCGATTAGACGCCACCTTCATTGACAATGGAAAAATTGTCAGCAAAATCGAAGTAATACCCAAAAATTCGATGGGTGCCTTGTTTCACGGCTATATTTATATTGTAAACGATCAATGGAATATTCACAGCACTGCG
>JBILRK010000414.1:0-3145 GCA_044372705.1 Saprospira sp.
ATGAATTCGGGCGTTTATGCCTGGTACGCAGAGGTTGAATACATCGATGGATTCAAAGAGATTTTGAAAGGTGATGTAACCTTATTGAGATAAGAAATTATCTTTTTAAATAAAATTGAAAGTTGGAAAGCCTAGAGGCTTTCCAACTTTCTGCTTTATGGGTAATCTAGAAATTAAAATATTTCGGGTTTGAGTTTAATTAAAGAAGCGAAAAAATACTTTCAAAAAATTAAAATAGTCTTATTGTCATAATTACAATTATTTATAATACTTTTATATTTCAACGCAAAATTTTGGTAACTACTTTTAAAAAATATAATCCATGCGATTTTATTTAGCCTTCATTGGAATATTCATATTCAATAATGCATTTGCACAAACGAGATTTCAAATGGTGCTTGGTGGAGCTCAGGAAGAATTTGGATATGCTGTTCAAAATACCAGAAACAATGGTTTTATATGCGCGGGCAGAACCTTTAGTTTTGGTACCGGAGGCTGGGAATGTTATATGATCAGGTTGAACAGCCAGGGAGATACTTTGTGGACCAAAACCTATGGAAATGTACTGTATGATGAACTCCAGGATGTAGATACTACCAGCGACGGAGGTTTTATAGCAGTTGGACATACCACAACGACCGATTTTGCGTCTAATGTATATCTGATTAAAACAGATTCTAATGGCGTGCATCAATGGTCAAAAGAATATGGCGGAGCAAACGGACTCTCCGACAAAGGCTATTCTGTTAGTCAAACCTCTGACGGTGGCTATATAATTTCAGGTACAACTGCCAGTTTTGGCTCTGGCGGAGACGATATGTATGTTATTAAAACTACCTCTACTGGGGCTATCAGCTGGACAGCAGTGATTGGAACCGCAGGCGTAAATGAAGCAGGAAGAGAAATTCAACAAACTAACGATGGTGGCTATATTGTTGCAGGATATACTGATGGAATTGGTCAAAGTTTTTACGACGTTTTGTTGGTAAAGATCAATTCAGCAGGGGTGGTGCAATGGAAAAAAACTTATGGCGGAAGTTCTTTTGATTTTGCTTACACCGTACAACAAACTACCGATAATGGATTTATAATAGGAGCAACTACCAATAGTTTTGGTGCCGGCAACTGGGATGCCTACCTCATTAAAACCGATGCAAGCGGAAATTTGCAGTGGAGTAAAACTTATGGCTTGTCGGGTGAAGACAGGGCACAGTCGGCAAGGCAAACATCCGATGGTGGTTATATTATGTGTGGCAGATCCAGTAGTTTTGGCTTAGGCTCATTCGATGCTGTATTGTACAAAACAGATGCAAATGGAAATTTATCCTGGACCAGGTCTTATGGAGGCAGCGGAGACGATCAGGGGTTTTATGCCAGAGAATATAGTACAAATAATTATGTTTTGTGTGGCTATTCGGTCAGTAATGGTGCTGGTAGTAAAGATTTGTATCTTGTTAAAACAGGTCTGAATGGTGCCTCGGGATGCAATGAAACAACTGCCACGCTAACGACAACTACTCCAAATACAGTGACGGGAACCGGAGCGGCAAATAGTAGTGGAGGAACAGTTATCAATCCCACAACTGCGGTAAGAAATACCCTGACAAATAGAGCTGTTGTTTGTATTTTTGGTACTGCCTGTAGCATCAATACTGCTTTTACAGTAAGCAACACTACAGTATGTCAGAATGCAACAGTTCAGTTTACCAATACCTCAACAGGAGCAAGCAGTCAGACCTGGTATGTAAATGGTGCAGCGGTGGCTAATACTTTGAATTACAGTCAGTCATTTAATACATCGGGCATTTACTTAATCAGGCTAATTGGTTTAAGTGGAACCTGTGTTGATACTTTTACAACTCAGATTACTGTTAATCCGATTAGAAATTCCTCTCAGACGGCCTCTAGCTGTCAGCAGTACGTTTGGCCTGTGAATAGTCAGACTTACCTGCAGAGCGGAACCTATACGCATACAGTTACGGGCACAAATGGGTGTGATTCTATTATCAGTTTAAATCTGACCATCATACAGCCAACTTCAAATACAACAACATTAACAGCTTGTAATACTTATACCTGGACAGTAAACAATCAAACCTATACTCAATCGGGTAATTATTCTTTTGTCAATGGCTGTAATACGCAAATATTGAATTTAACCATTGCTCAAAATCCGCTCATTTCTACAACGAATGATACAACAATCTGCCGTGGAAGAACGATTACGCTTTTTGCTAATGGTGGAAGTAATTATGTTTGGTCGCCATCTACAGGATTGTCGAATGCCAATATAAGCAATCCTATAGCAACTATTTCAAATACAATTACCTATAATGTTACGGTAACGAATCAGAATGGATGTTCTGCAACAGAATCTGTAATAATTACAGTACCTGCCGGTATTAGTGTTACACCCGCCTTCGATACCATCTGCCAGGGAGAAAGTTCAACAATGACTGCCTCTGGAGCTCAAACTTACAGCTGGTCTCCTAATTCCATGATAAATACTTCAAGTGGTCCACTGGTTATTGCCAATCCAATTAAAACAAAAGTATATAACGTAATCGGAACCGATATGTACGGTTGTACCAGTACGGCAGCATCCACTATAGTTGTATTGAAAAATCCTCAGCTTGAGCTAGGACCAAACATACTGGTTTGTGCCAGAACCCCGGTTCAATTAGACGCTGGTTCAACTGCTGTTTCCTATTCATGGAGCACAGGACAGACTACCAGGTTTATAAATCCTACAATTACGGGTACCTACACTGTAACTATTACAAATGCCAACGGCTGTACAGCAACTGATAATGTTTACGTCAGATTTAAAAAATGCTATGATTTTATAGCAATACCTCTAAGAGAAAATTCACAACCCCATAAAAATGACATTTTTCAAACTGAAAGTAATAACGATTTTGAAGCAGATAATTATAATGTTATAAATTTATATCCTAATCCAAGTTCAGGCATTGTAAATATTGAATTTTCCGACTTAAACGAATCATATCATTTAGTTGTCAGAAATACAATCGGACAAAAAATTCTTGAATTAAATAATCTTCAGGAAAAATCAACTATCAGCCTCGAAGCTTATGAAAAGGGGGTTTACATATTTGAAATAATCTCTCAGAAAAATTCATCA
>JBILRK010000151.1:0-5584 GCA_044372705.1 Saprospira sp.
TGGCAGAGCAGGCGTCAATCAAAATTTCAGCTCGTTCCGAATATGTGATAACCGTAATAAAATCTTCCTCCCGAAGTAAATCGAGGAATTTATCCATCGACTTTTTCAGTGCAGGTAGTTTTTCGGCACTGTTCATCGATGCCGAGATGTCGATAAGCAGTATCAGATTGTTGGCTGCAAAGGCATTCAAGCTTTTGGCTTCGGCAATTTTTATACTATCATTACGCAAACTATCTTGCTTTTTCTTCTCGAGCATTTCCATGAATTTTTCCACATCGGGTAGGGGCACAGGTCGTATGCTGTCGAATGCAGGATGTAGGGGATAAATAATCTCAAAAATAGGTGGAACCTCATCTGCTATGAGTCGTTTGGCAGCAGTCTGATCAATCATTCTATTATAATTCCGGGTCATGCCGCCATTGTTTCGGTTATAAATGCTAAGCAGTTCTTTATTATAGAAATAGTAAACTTCACTGTAGGTCATAGCATTATATTTATTGTTTCCGGCAATGAAGTTTTGGGCAGTTTTCAAAATTTCTTCGGCCGATTTAAGCGACTGATCATAAAGTTGGCTCAATTCTGCTCTGTTAAGATTTGCTGTAAAAAGACCGGATTTTTTTGCAGTTGCATTGTTTATCAATTCTCTCAAACGGGCGCAGTCTTCTTTGATGAGTTCTCCCTTATCGCCGGCTCTTAAGGAACTCATCACTCTTTTACTCTGTTGGAAACACTGAAAAAGTTCATAGATTATATCCCCGAATCCATTGGCATTCGATGGGTCGCGATAACTACTCATCAGTGCATTCAGATTCCAGAACAGCTTTTCCTTTAGGGCAAAAATATCGAAATATGCTACCTCAATTTGTCGGAGCATATCATAGCCTTTTTTAAGATGTTGGTCAGTTTTGTATTCGCCACTGCTCAAGTAAACAGACAGGTTTTTTTTCAAGCGGTCAATTTTCAGACTAACTTCCTTAGTTTTCTGAATCAGGTCGATTGCCTTAGCCTTTTGTTCGCCTTCAATAAAGCGGTTTGTTTGGAAAATTAGCTGATAAAGGCTATCGTAATTGCTAAGATTTGATGTGAATGAGACCTTGATAGTTGGCGTCTGTTGCGCATCAACGTATTGATTGAAACTCATATTAATTGCTTCAAATTCAGGCAAAAGCAAGCCCAATTCGTAAACAATTTCATTTGAGTAGCGCAGATAATTATTTAAAGCATCCGATACGTTTTTATCAATAACTTTGCTTTGGGCATCAAGCCTTTCTGACTGAAAAATGAAGAATAAACCGATTGAAATCTTACAGATAAATTTAAAACCGATTGACATTTTTAACGCTGAATAACTAATCATATCAAAAAAGATGAAGCCTGCGCATTTTTTGTTTAATTTGCAAACTTAATAATTACGAACGATGTTTTTATTTAAATTATAATACAAATGAAATACCTATACCTTAGCTTAGCATTGCTATTGTCTTTGACAACATTTGCTCAAAGTCCCGAAATAGTAAAAGGCACACTTTTGCTACGAATAGCTAACGATGCCGATTTGCTAAAAATTGTGGACGATAACCATATGTTGAATGGTTCACCAAGCGGTCTAAGGCCCTCCCGATTGCTCTCTGAAGAATTGGGCGTATGGCTTGTGGAATTCGACCATTACACCCATAGTCATGAGGCGATGCTGCAAAAACTGCAGCAACATCCGCGCTGTATAGCAGCCCAACTTAACCGAAAACTAAAGCAGCGTGCCACAATTCCAAATGACCCAAATTTTGGGCAGCAGTGGCAGTACATAAATACAGGTGCAGGCGGTGGTGTAGCCGATGCTGATATCGATGCAGACCTGGCCTGGGATTTCACTACTGGCGGACTCACCGCACTAGGAGATACTATTGTTGCTTGTATTATTGATGACGGCCTCAGCCTTAGCCATGCCGACATGCAGGCAAACCGCTGGTACAACTGGGCAGAAATCCCAAACAATGGAATTGACGATGATCTCAATGGCTATGTGGATGATTTTAGAGGCTGGGATGCTTATGACAATGACGACGATATCAGTGGAGGAAATTTTGGCGGAGGCCATGGTACGCCTGTTGCCGGAATCGTAGGTGCTAAAGGAAATAATGGAATTGGGGTGAGTGGCGTAAACTGGGATGTGAAACTGATGATAGTTGTGGGCGGCGGCGATGAAGCCGAAGCGGTAGCAGCCTACAATTATCCCCTGCGCATGCGCCGTTTGTACAATCAGACCAATGGTCAGCGCGGTGCCTTTGTGGTCACTACCAATGCCTCATGGGGTGTCGATGGGGCACTTGCATCCACTGCACCTATTTGGTGTGCTTTGTACGATAGTTTAGGTGCTCAGGGTATTTTGAATGCTGGAGCTACCACCAATTCAAATACCAATGTAGATGTTCAGGGCGACCTGCCAACACATTGTCCAAGCGATTACTTGGTTTCGGTTACCAATATGAACCGCAGCGATCAAAAAATCACATCGGCAGGCTATGGACTTGTCTCAATCGACCTTGGAGCTCCAGGTGAAGGAACTTACACGGTTGCTTCACCAAATGGATATGGCGGATTTGGCGGAACCTCGGGTGCAACGCCGCATGTCACCGGAACTATTGCTCTGCTATATTCCGCTCCTTGTCCGCTATTGGCATTCAGAGCCAAAACCGACCCGCAGGGAACCGCCTTGCTCATGAAGGATTTTCTATTACGTGGGGTCGATACCCTGCCAAATCTTCAAAATATTACTCTGAGCGGGGGCCGCCTCAATGCGCATAAAAGTATGCTTTTAGCCATGCAGTCTGGTTGCGCACTTTCAGGTTGTTATCAGCCATATGGGCTGGCGGCTTCGAATGTTACAGACAGTGCAGCGCTTTTGAGCTGGAATTCAGTGCCCGATGCTTCTTTGGGTTATCTTTTCAGATACAGGGAATTGGGCAGCAATACCTGGACCGATTTGATTTTGAATGATACCTTTGTTCAGATTTCGGCACTTAATCCCTGCACAGCATACGAATGGCAGGCTGCAGCCGATTGCGACACTGCACAGAGTAACTATACCGGCTCTGCTGTATTCAACACGCAAAATTGTTGCCTTGCTCCTCAACTAATTACAGTTGATAGCATCACGCCGCTTGCTGTAAATTTTTCCTGGAATGCAGTCGCGAATGTCATTATTTACACGGTAGAATATCGCGAATTGAACAGTGCTAGTTGGATAACAGTCACAACAGCATCAAACAATATCAGCATCACTGCGCTTGATAGCTGTACCGAATACGAACTGAGAATCATTTCGCAATGTGCAGTAAATGTCAATAACAGCTATTCTCAGTCTGTTCGCTTCAGAACCAATGGTTGCGGAAATTGTATCGACCTCGCTTATTGCAGTTCGGCTGCTGGCGATGCGAGTTATGAATGGATCAGTTCTGTTGAAATAAATGACATTGTAAGCAGCAGTGGTGACAATGGAGGCTATGCCGATTTCACCTCGAGAAGTAGCGATCTGTTCCGGGGACATGCTTATCCGCTCAATTTACAGTTGAGCACAGCTCCTGCGCCAACAGCCAACTGGCGCTGGAAAGTTTGGATTGATTATAACCAGGACGGTGATTTTAATGACACGCTAGAACTAGTTTATAGTGCCGGACCCATCACTACACAGACATTCACAAGTACAGGTATTGTTGGCATTCCTGCCAATGTACCTACAGGTAATACCCGTATGCGAGTAGCTTTGAAATGGGGAACTGGGGATATTGCTAGCGCCTGTTCCTCGTTCAATTATGGTGAGGTAGAGGATTACTGTGTGAATATTATGGATGACCCAACCTCAACTACGTTCATTGAAGAAGAGGAATTGCTGCTTTATCCTAATCCGGCAAACAATCTGCTGCATATTCAATTTGGTAAAGAAAATAAGGAATATTATATCAATGATATCAATGGACGTCTTGTTAAAATTGGCCTACTCGAAAACGGACAATCTGCTTGTGATTTGTCTAACCTTCCATCGGGTTGTTATATTGTAAGCATTGAATCGACACAAAAAAGGATGAAATTTGTAAAGCTGCCATGATCTTGAAATTGTGTTAAATAAAAAATAGGGGCTATCCAAATTGCGGACAGCCCCTATTTTTATGACTATAAATTAAAGCTATTTCTTAACAGCCTTAATCTTTCCTGTTTTAATATCATTTACATAGCGGGCAACTTCTTTGCTGATAACAGGAGCAAGGAATACAACCCCAATAACATTAGGGAAAACCATTGCAAAAATCATTGCATCAGAGAAGCCAACTACAGAGCCTAAGCTCGCAGTTGCGCCGATAACTATAAAGACACAGAAAATGAATTTATACAGAAGGTCCATCGTTTTGCTTTTGCCGAAAAGGAATTTCCAAGCCTGCAAACCGTAGTAAGACCAAGAAAGCATAGTTGAAAGGGCAAAAAGCACTACAGCAAGGGTCAATACATACTCAAATCCCGGAATTACCGATGAGAAAGCTTTAGATGTAAGGCCTACACCATCAAGTCCATCTTCATTGAAGTAATTTCCGGTAATAATAATTACCATAGCCGACATAGTACAAATAATGATGGTATCGATAAAAGGTTCGAGCAGGGCTACAATACCTTCGCTGGCAGCATGTGTGGTACGTACAGCCGAGTGAGCAATTGCGGCAGAACCTACACCCGCCTCGTTAGAGAAGGCTGCACGTTGGAAACCGGCAATCATGGCACCTATAAAACCGCCTACAGCTGCGTCAGGACTGAAAGCTTTGGTAAAAATTAATCCCAAAGATTGTGGAATGGCAGCGTAATTAACACCAATGATAATCAATGCTGCGCCAATGTAAAGAATCGCCATGAAAGGCACAATAGCCTCTGCAACAACTGCTATCCTTTTGATACCGCCAATAATAACGATGGCAACTAAAACAGCAGTAACAATACCAAAGATAAAATTGGCAGTTCCACCGCTAGCTCCTATCACAGCATTTACCTGAGCAGCAGCCTGATTTACCTGGAACATGTTTCCACCACCAAATGAACCACCTACACACATGATGGCAAAGAAAATAGCGAGGAATTTACCAAGCGGAGCGAGGCCTTTTTCTGCAAAACCATTTTTGAGGTAATACATTGGACCACCATGCACAGTGCCATCCGGAGCAATCTCGCGGTATTTTACACCTAGAGTACACTCCGAGAATTTAGCAGCCATGCCTAAGAATCCAGCAACGATCATCCAAAAAGTAGCACCAGGACCACCAATTGTTATGGCAATAGCTACACCGGCAATGTTACCCAAACCAACAGTTGCTGAAAGCGCAGCCGACAGCGCCTGAAAGGGTGAAACTTCACCTTGAGTGCCTTCGTTGCGGATTGTATCGGGATTGTCTGTATCTTTCTCAACATTGGCACCTGTAGGGTCGTAGTATTTACCACGAACAGTGTCAAAGGCCAAACGAATATGGCGAATATTTGGAAAACGGAAATATAGCGTACAGAAAAGTGCGCCCAGGATTAGTACTATAAGTACAAAAGGTAATTTTAC
>JBILRK010000152.1:0-5577 GCA_044372705.1 Saprospira sp.
TTCAGCAGTATCATCTGCGCCACCAACGATTGCACCTGCATGGCCCATTTTACGACCCTTAGGAGCTGTTTGTCCGGCGATGAAACCTGCTACTGGCTTAGTGCCAAACTCTTTAATCCAACGGGCTGTTTCAATTTCCATCTGACCTCCGATTTCACCAATCATGATTATGCCATCAGTTTCGGGATCCGCCATAAGAAGTTGAACTGCTTCAATCATAGGTGTTCCAAGGATTGGATCACCACCGATTCCAATACAAGTGGATTGACCCATACCTGCTTTGGTAACCTGATCTACCGCTTCATAAGTGAGCGTACCCGATTTTGAAACAATACCGATACGGCCTGGGCGGTGAATGAATCCGGGCATGATACCCACTTTAGCTTCGCCGGGAGTAATAATTCCAGGACAGTTAGGTCCAATGAGTCTTACCCCTTTATCTTTAATAAATTTCTTTGCTTTAATCATATCCTGAACAGGAATTCCCTCTGTAATACAAACAACCAAGGCGATTCCCGCATCGGCTGCTTCCATGATCGCATCTGCTGCAAATGCCGGTGGAACAAAGATTATTGATACATTTGCACCTTCTTTTTCAACTGCATCGTGAACAGTATCAAATACAAAACGGTCCAAATGTTTGGTTCCTCCTTTACCTGGGGTGATGCCACCTACAACGTTGGTTCCGTATTCGATCATTTGCTGACCGTGGAAAGTGCCCTCCTTTCCGGTAAAGCCCTGTACAATTACTCTTGAATTTTTATTTACTAATACCGACATGAAAAAAGATTTTATCAGGTTATAAATGGTACCTAAGCTAGTTAAGCTTCATGGTTTAATTTGATTTCGCCCAAAAGTAGGAATTATTAATTAGTTTGCAAAAATCGATTAGGTTATTAATTGGGCAATTTTTTTACTTATTTTTCTTTTCTACAAAAATAAAAACATCTTCATCGTCTCTTTTCATAAGATGTTCTTCTCTGGCAAATTTCTCAAGATTTTTGTCATCAGAACTGAGCTCCAATGTTTTAATGCTGTCTTTCTCAATTTCACTTTTGAAAAAACTGTGTTTTTCCTTCAGTTCAGCAAGGGTTGCCTGTAGTTGATATTGCTTGAATAAGCTGTGTTTATCGAAAATACTTAGCCAAAATGCAAATGCAATCACAACAACAATATATTTGTTGCGCAAAGGCTTGGGCAATTTGCTGAGATATTGATCAAAAAAGGACTTTATCATAAAAGTTTGACTTTAATTTCACTGCAAAGTAAACATTTTAAATGTATTTTGCCAAAAAACTAGCGAACAACTGCAAATTTTGTTATCAATTTTTGTGTTCCATCATCGCTCACTACAAAAACTAGGTAAACACCGGGAGTAGCTCTTTGTCCTAAATAATTTTGAAGATTCCAAACTGCCTGCCCTCCGAAAGCTCTTTGTTCGAAGACTAGATTGCCGCTGATATCAGTAATTTTAACATTGGCATCTTCTGCCAGATTTCTAATGGCAACTTCGCCGTCATAATCGGGTCTTACAGGATTTGGAAAAACCTCTACATTCTGACGGTTCATAAACTTAACAGCGCTTGTAGCTTCGGCTCTAAATCCCTGCAAGCCTTTTTCGGTTGCGACATACACCATTCCATAAGTTCCATCTACTGCTATTTTACCGACTTTATTACTAAAAAGTGGGCTATTTTCCTCGTTGTAAAAAGCCAATTGGCTATAGTCTTCCGCATCGAGCAGAAAAACGCCATTGTCAGTGCCTATCCATTTTCTGTTTGCGCCATCGGCTGCAATTGTTCTAACCACCTCCGCTTCGAGCAGCCTTCCGTTGAAATTGTCGGGATTGACAATAGGTCTTAGTCCGGGGCAATTATTCTCCAGTACATTACAACTGTAAATACTCACACCATTGGATGTCCCCACCCACATTGTTCCTTCCCTGTCGGCGCAGATAGCTGTCACATTTCCACCCAAATTACTGTTTGAACTATTGAGTGTAATATTTCTGTCATCGGCAACATCGTCAATATCATCTCCAGGATCGTAAACAGTCACTTGACCATCGCGACGCATAAGCCATAGATTCCCATAGCGGTCTATATCCATATAAGAAAACTCAGCATAGGAAAAGGGGAAACTTGCCCAAGTGCCATCTTTCTTCCAAAGTACAATTGGCCTCAGAGTAAGATTATTTGTCATCCATAGGTTTTCATCCTCGTCAAAGGCAAGGCCTGCTACACGGGTTACCCCATTATTCCCGGCTGCATAATTCAGTGTTGTACCCGGAGTCAGCGCATCGGTTATCTGTATGCTGTCATCGGCAGTTATTCTGATAATACCACTCATGAGGGAACCAAAATAGGCCGATTTATTTCTTGGATGAACTGCTACAGAGTTGATATCATAAATTCCGTTTAATTCAGGATTATTTTTGTCATTGAAGTTTTCCCAATTTCTATTTGTGTAGCGATACGCCCCTGTACGATCGAACTGCGGCCCCAAAAGACTTCTTGTTGAACCTGCACACCAAACAGCACCATTGCTGCTCACTGCCATATCTGAAATCCTGTTGGACTGAGGGCCTGAAAAACTTACAAATTCTACAGCGCCGGTATTTAGTAGTCGGTGAAGTCCACGGTCGTTGGCGGTCCATAAGATGGTATTCCTATCCAATATTGCGTCATTTACATTAGCCACCTCTTGAGGGTCATAGTATATCTTTGTGAGTTTATTATCAAAGCTCAATAAATAACAGAAATTTGATCCTGTCGCTATACTGATTAGCGTATTGAATGGGTTTAACTGCATTTTTTTGTTAGCATAACCGCTGTAACAAAAAGGCAGATTGCTGTTATTTTCGGTGTAAGTTGTATTGATATGTGACCAATTATTACCATCAAAAGCCATAATGGTATCGTTAACATCGGCATATAGATTGCCTGCCATAACGGTCATACTCTGTGAATCATAAATATCATTCTGTATCCCATTATTGGTGCCCGATCTTGTCCAATTGTTAAAATCAAGTAGATTTACAGAAAGAGGTGCCGAATAAATGCCATTGCTGGTTGAGATAAAAAGCGAATTTCCTAAACGACTCGATGCATTTACCTTTACATTGGGGGTAAAAGTGGTAAAACCAAACTCTTCCAAATCCATATCGAAGTTTAAGAGTCCGAAATCGGTTGAAAAATATAGCATATTACTGTCGCAAAAAATATGTTTGACAGACTTATCACCAGTGATGATGGTATTTTGTTTGATAGCAGGTTTATTGACCACCCGGCCACCAGTTTTCATCAAATCGATATTCCCGTTACTGTATGCAATAACCAGGGTTTTATAAGGTTTGTTGTAAGCGATTGTACTTAGCCCCATATCACTCAAACCGCTTATTTTATTAAATATACCAAGCGTATAATCGTCCAAATTGTAACTGCTGATACTAAGTTCATTTGCAACAAAAACAGTGTTTTCGGATGCAGTAACTGCCCTAGCGTTGTTATAGGAGATAAAAGATTCCCAATTACCAATATTTACAGTTGGTTGAGCAGATAATTGAAGCGCTGCAAAAAACAGGAATATGAAAACTGCATTTTTAAGAAACATCATTATACGTTTTTGTGGATACAAAGATAAGGAATCTTTGCGAATAGCGGAATAGGATAAAAAAATAGGACAATACCCAATGGCACTGCCCTATTTACCCTTAGTTTATTGTCTAAGCTGTTAAACCAATCCAACAATTGGTAAAAACTTTATCTACAATGATAACGGGCTTAATTTGTAAAAGGTTAATAATTTGTTCGTCTTATTTAAAGACAACTATTTACTTTTTTTAATATCAGCCTGAACCTCATTTACCTTTTTATTTTGAGTATCGATCTCTGTTTTTTTCTTAGCCTTCTCCTCTATACCGGTTTTGATATCCTCTTCCGCTTTCTTGATATTTTCTTCGGCTTTGCGGATGTCTTCTTTATATTGTTCAATATTTTTTTTGCGTCTTTCCTCAGCTTTTTCTAAGTCTTTGTAGTCATCTTCAAGCTTTTTTAGAATTTTCTCTTCTTCTTTCAACAATTCTAACAACATATCGGCAGAAAGTTTGTCGGAAAATTTATCAAGCATTTTACGGGCAACATCGAACTGTTTTGGAAATTCTTTCTGAGATAGAAAGGTAACACCAAAGTTGAACCATACGGTAAGTTCAGATCCTTTTTCGGCTGTTTCATCCACGCGTGCTATAATATCGATGGTATTTTCGCTCATTTCTTTGATTGTGGCATCGTCGGTAAAAATTTCTTTGTCTTTTTTACTATAGTCGGTTTTACCCTTGTAAGCCTTAATGAAAGATTCCCAGCTGTCTTTTACTTTATCTCCCGAGGTATTGGGAATTGTCAATACCAATGCAGGCTGCGAACCTTTGCTACAGGCACGATTCTCTTCTTTGAGCGTGGTTTTAACCTGTGCAGACGTATAAGTGAAACTAAATAGAGCAATCAAAGCGAAGAAAAACTGTCTCATAATCGTACTTTTTGAATTGTTTTAGAATGTATAGTCGGGCATTTGCCAATGGAGTATCCAAAAACTCTACCAATTTGAACACAATATAAAAAAAATATGGCTCGAAAACATTTTTTGCCTAAAAAAAGCCCACAGAAAAATCTGCAGGCTAATTTGATTCATCCTTGTTTTCTATCTAATCCATTTTCAGGACCGTAAATTCTGTTCTACGATTCGCCTGATGTTTTTCTTCAGTACATTCTTTGCCATCCTTACACTCGTTTACGAGTTTTGTTTCGCCATATCCTTTAAACTGCATTCTTCCGGCTTCGATTCCTCTGCTTATGAGATAATCCATGGCCGATTTTGCTCTTTTGTCGGAAAGTCCAAGATTGTACTCGGCCGTTCCCCTACTGTCGGTATGTGCGCTCATTTCAATCTTCACTCCAGGATTATCCTTCATGAAGCGGAGTAGATTATCGAGATCTCCAGCAGCATCTTTACGGATATTCCATTTGTTATAATCGTAATAAATATTGTTCAACACAATGGTCGTTTTTTCTTTCACCTCTTCTAATTCCAAGACTACTTCAAAGGTTTTTGAATCTTTCAAACCCAATGTTGAAACAGAAGCTTTACGGGTAAAATATTTTTTTCTGTTCCCGTAAATGCTGTAAGATTCATTTCTATCCAATCGAAAAACAAATTCACCGCTTGCATCTGTTTTAATCATATTTATTTTTGAATCTACGCTGTTTAGTAGTTCAACATTTACATCTGAAAGCCGCTGTTTCGAATTCTTATCAATAACATAGCCTTTTACCCAAAACTCAGGGCCTCCCAAATTGAGTTGAACAAAAAAAGTATCCGATTTTTCGAGACCCATAGTGCTTACAGTCGCCGTATCTGTAGTCTGCGTTTTACTTTTACCAATTACTTCATAATCACGGTTCCACTCAAGAGGCATTTCGAAGTTTCCTTTTGGGTCTGTTAATATTGAATCCAAACCTTTTCCATTGTTTAGAATTACCAAGGCATTTTTCACGGGGTCTTTATCTGCATCGACCACTTTAC
>JBILRK010000154.1:0-5563 GCA_044372705.1 Saprospira sp.
TACGTGAGATTCATCTGTCAAAAGGACTTATCGGTATCATGCTCGATAAATACAAACTTATTGGTGGGCTTGCCGAAAAACTTATTGAAGAAACGGTACCTGGGTCAATACAACGCAGAAGACTTTATGCCAAAATAGTATGGGCCAACGTTTTTAGCTGCATAAAAGCAGTGGGAGAGAAATCTGCCTGGGATATTGTTTCAGTAGGTTCCGATTTTGACGGAATGATTGTTCCTTTCGAGACTTATCCGCGTGCCAATGAGATGATAGACCTCGCAAATGACCTCTTGTATTTTCTAAAAAATCCTGAACCGATTTTTGAACTTTTTACTAAAGAAGAAATAGAAAAATTGATGTTAGGACTGAGCCCTGAGGAAATTATGATGAAATTTATGTATCAGAATGGTCTCGATTTTGCCATCCGAAATCTCAATTCAAACACCTTATCTGATTTAGATAAGTAAATTTATTCCGCCTCTGCTTTTAACAGTGCCTGATAAACTTTTTCGGCCAATCCGGCACGGGTCGAAGAAGACATCTGTACTCTTCTGAGCGGAGCGTCCCACTCATCGGCCTGAATAGCCCAAACATGGTAAGCGCCCATAGTATCGCGTTCACAGTAAACACCCAAAGGTAGGTGGCAACCTCCCTGATATAGCTTCAGTACCTTTCGTTCGACATTGGTACAATTGAGGGTTTCGGGATTATGTAGCTGTCTTAGTGAGGCATATAGCAGTTTATCTTCCTCGCGTATTTGAAGTGCCAATACACCTTGAGCTGGAGCAGGTACAAATTCTCTTGGACTGAACTTTAATACATTAAATTCGCTCAGGTCAATGTTGAGCCTGTTAAGACCAGCAGCGGCGAGCAGTATGGCATCGAAATCACCTCTGCGCAGCTTTTCCAGTCGGGTAGGGACATTGCCGCGAATATCTTTTATTTGTGCATCGGGGCGGATAGCTCTAATCTGTGCCTTGCGCCTTGCCGATGAAGTTCCAACGACAGGGGCAGCTTTCAGGTTCAGTATCTTACCGTTTTCGAGGGCATCTTTACGAATGATTAACCAATCCTCGGGCAAGTCGCGATAAGAAACAGCAGCAATTTTTAATCCCTCGGGTTGAGTGGTTGGAAGATCTTTCATGCTGTGCACCGCCATATCAATTTCTCCGCTCAAAAGCGCATCTTCCAATTCCTTGGTAAAGAAGCCTTTTCCCTCTATTTTGTCGAAACTCAAATGCTGAATGGCATCACCTTTTGTGGTGATAATTTTTAGTTCGACTTCCTGCTCAATTTTTTCGAGTTCAGATTTTATATAATTTGCCTGCCACAGGGCCAGATCGCTGCCTCTTGTGCCAATTATTATTTTGCTCATATAAATTTATGATGGTTCATTTTTAGTTCAGGAATGTGCCAATTTCTCTTTAGCGACCTGAATTGGAATGGCTATACAGCGTTTTTCCATGTAGGCAAGTACCCGGTCGAAAAGTTCGCGTTGTTGCTCATCGAGTTCCGAAATCTCATTTTTGAAAACATTGTTAAGCGCATGAGCCCTGATTGCCTTAATCTGTTCGGGCACATCTCGCATGGCAAGTTCTATTTGCCTTTCTTTGAAAGCAGTATCAAAGGTTTCGACATACTCGTTTACAATCTCCTGTGCTTTTCCCAATTCCAATTCTCTGAAGCCGATGTTTTCCTGAGCGAGTTTTTTTAAATTGTCTATCGAAATATAATCAGCATCAAAGTCTTGTGCTATAGTTGAGTCAATGTTAGCAGGAATGGATAGATCGATGAGTAGTTTTTTACTGCCTTCACCTTTATTCATGCTGCTATAAATTTCCTTAGTCAAAATAAGCTCGGTTGAAGCCGTTGCCGCAAAAATCACATCAAAACCCTTATCGAATGAGGGCAATAAATCGAGTGTGTAAGCATCACCGCCCAAAATTGAGGCTAATTTTTCAGCCGGCTTGAGACTTCGATTGAATACAGCAATGTTTTTGTATCCATGCTTCTGTAGAAATTTTATCACCAAGCGATTTGTCTGACCAGCACCAATTAGTAAAAAGCGGGCATCGGCACTTAGTTGTTTTTCCAACATTTTCTGTATGGACAAAGACACTACCGATACTGGTTTTTCACCTATTTTAGTTGAGGAGTAAACTTTTTTTGCAGCTTCAACACAAAAGCGCATCGCCAGGCGAATAGCGTCGCCTGTGAGTCCCATTTCATGGTTCTTTTCGTAAGTGTCGCGAAGTTGACGAAGAATTTCTCGTTCGCCTACGACCATGGA
Source organism: Saprospira sp. (assembly GCA_044372705.1). Classification (GTDB taxonomy): domain Bacteria; phylum Bacteroidota; class Bacteroidia; order Chitinophagales; family Saprospiraceae; genus Saprospira. Next base: position 2,288 of record JBILRK010000154.1, read on the forward strand.
GTCCATTGAGGCTGCTACCTCGAAAAGATGGCTAATAGCCTCTCTGCCTTCAAAAACCAAGGCATTGTCATGTGCTATTTGCAAAACAACCGCACTTAATTGTGCATAAACACTGCTAATGAATTTTGATGGATAAAACTGCCCGTCTGCATTGTCATCCGAAGTAAAAAAGAACATAATCCTGTTACAGGTTGCCAGGTACATGAGCTCCCGCATTCCCATCTGTTTTTTTATCTCCAGCAGGCGTTCTTTTAGTGCTGCATCAGAATCGTTTTCAGACAGTACAAAATGTCCGATATCGTTCAGATGAGTATTTTTATGTGTTAATGTAAAAATTTTGTAGCTATAAATCGTATCCATCAGTATTCACTTGCCTGCTAATCAATTCAGTTATCAACTTTATAAAGACAATAACATAATTCACAGCTTAAAATTAGGCAGAGAACGTCATTTTTGTGTCATTTTTTTGTCAGAATACAAGACAGCCCATTATTTGGAAAAATTCTAAGTAAGCCTATGCGCTTTCGTTCGAAACATTCAGTTCGCCTTCGCTGCGAGCTATGACTGCAGAAGCCAGGCAATTACCTAAAACATTAACTGAGGTTCGGGCCATGTCCATGAGGGCATCTATCGCTAGAATAACACTGGCTTTTTCGGGGTCAAGTCCCATCGATGCTACTGTTCCAGCCAATATAACAAAGGAAGCGCCCCTTACGCCTGCAACACCCTTACTTGTAAGCATGAGTACTAGACAGATATTAATCTGTTGCATAATGGTGAGATCTACACCCGACATTTGAGCAACAAATACAGCGGCTAGTGATAAGTAGAGCGTGGTGCCATCTAGATTAAAACTGTAACCCGTAGGAATGACAAAAGCTACAATTTTTTTAGGTACGCCAAATTTTTCCATGTTTTCGAGTGCCTTGGGTAGTGCAGCTTCAGAGCTGGCAGTAGCAAAAGCAATGGAGACAGGTTCGATGGCTGCGGCCAAAAATTTTCGGACTGGAATTTTGAAGATTAGGGCAATTGGCAATAAAACGCCAAAAATAAATACAACCAATGCTGCATAAAGCGTTCCAACCAACAGCATTAAATTCATTAAAATATCTATTCCCGACTTAGCTATGGTGCTGGCCAGCGCTCCGAACACTGCCAGCGGAGCCACAAACATGACTATATCGGTAAATTTAAACATGACCTCGGCCAAACTTTCACAAAAATGTAACATAGTATTCTTGTGTTGTTGATTTTTTACCATGCCCAAACCGATGGCAAAAATGATTGAAAACATCACAACTTGTAGCACCTGATTTTCTGATATTGACTTTGTGATATTCTCGGGAAATATCTCGACCAAATGGTCCTTGTGCGTATTTTTTTGAGAGAGTAGCTCTTCCGATTTACTAATATCTTTTGTTGTCGCTTCTACTTTAACTCCCTCACCTGCCTGAGTAAGATTTATGGCGCCAAGTCCGATAAACAATGCAATTGTTGTGACAATTTCAAAATAAAGAATACTCTTTAATCCAATCCGCCCTACCTGTTTGAGATTGCTGTGTCCGGCAATTCCAACTACCAGTGTGGCAAAAATAAGGGGTGCAACCAGCGACTTTACTAACCTTAAAAAGATCTTTCCAAAACGTTCCATTTCGAGGGAGAAAATGGGGAAATCTAAGCCCACCTCTACACCTAAAATCATAGAAGAAAAAATCCAAAAAGATAATTTTTTCTGCTTGTAGGAACATACAAAAAGATAGGCGATGAGTACATATCTAAGAATTGGAAAAATAACATTGGTTCCAACTAAATTTTCAATAAGAAACAAGAGGCCAATATTGCAAAAAGCAATAATGTACCATAACATTGAAAAAGGCGATTTAAGAGCACTCATATAGGTTTGTTTTCTTTTTTAGCGAAAGTTAGGAGTCTAATAACGTTGGTAATGATTCTTCGGAACTATCAATTTCTTGACGAGCCATAAGCGTAATCATAAAGATAAGCAAAAGTATAAAAATAAACGGAATTGTCATGAACCAATCTGTTGCTTCGTCCATACCCGAGTAATAAATAAATAATACAGACACTGAAATTAAAATAGAAGTCCAGACTAAAAGCAAAAATAGGATAAATCGATCAATTGATATCCTTCCAGTTAAAATACAGCTGTTGTTATCTTCGATAACCTTGCCTCTGATTATTGGCGTAAAAGCCTTTCTGATTCTGATTTGACGACGCAGACAAAATGTATTATCCACAATATAACCTATAAAAGTGGTATCGGTTTTTTCCTCACGAAACATCGAGGAAGAGGCGGTATTTAATCTTAAATCCTCAATAAATTTAAGGGCAGATTTTTTACTTTTATATATAAATTTCCTTCCGAAAATTAGTTCCCTTAATAATTTCAAGTAATTGATTTTTAGAGGTTACTGTAAAGATTGATAAGTTCATTCTCTGGTTTTAGACTAATTTTTGAATTAGACTTGCCAGTATAGTCCAGATTGTTTAACACATATTTTATGCATTCCACCCTTGTTTTCTTTTTACTGTCAGCGTTTACAAAAATCCAGGGGCAATGATTGCTGTCTGTCTGTTTGAGCATGAGGTCTCTATACCTTGTATAATCATCCCATAGTTCCTGAGCTTTCGCATCGACAGGACCAATTTTCCATTGTTTGAGTGGATCGGTAAGTCGTTCATTGAAACGTTTTTCCTGTTCCTCTTTGCTGATATCGAGCCAGAATTTGAAAATATAAATACCATCATTTATAAGCATTTTTTCAAAATCGTTGACCTGAGACATAAATACTTTGTATTGGCCTTCTGTACAAAAACCATTTACGGGTTCAACTACTGCTCTGTTGTACCAACTTCTGTCGAAAAGAACAATCTCATCGGCAGTTGGCAATTCTGAAATATAACGCTGAAAATACCATTGGCCTTTTTCTGTTTCAGACGGTTTTGATAGCGCAACTACCCTGTGGTAACGAGGCATTAACCCATCGGTAAATCTTTTGATGGTACCGCCTTTGCCTGCTGCATCGCGCCCTTCAAAAATAATGAGCACCCTTTTGTCACTGTCAATCATCCAGTTTTGCAGTTTAATAAGTTCCTCCTGTAAATACTCCATGGTTTCGGTGTACCTCAGTTTTTTCAGGATTTTCTCTACATTATAATTTCTGCTTTTCAGCAGTTCCAAAATGCCTGCCTCTGAGTTGATTCTCCTTAAATCATCCTCAGTTAAAGTAGATAATTGCTCTTTTTTTGACATCT
>JBILRK010000153.1:0-5563 GCA_044372705.1 Saprospira sp.
GCTGTTGATTTAGATTTTTTATGGAGCTACCAGCCCAGGCTTTTGCAGTCGATGCTTCGCTATCGAGCTGAATGAGTCCCTGCAATTTATCCAGTTGCAGCATCGTTTCCTGCGTGCTATCGAGCGCAGTAAAGGAATGTCCGTTGCCGGCTACTCGTACCCTTTTATCTGCTGCAGCGGCGGTTTTAATAATATCAAGAATTGCCTGTTCTGTTTCAGGATGTTCAATATTTGAAGGACTGCACTGTACGTTTCGTGCCCAATTTTGCCAGAATGGTAGTTTGTTGATCATATGAGATTTGAGATATGAGTAGTGAGATATGAGACTGCAGTCACTTTGATTTTAATTTTGAAATAAACGTAAATAACATTTTTTGAATTTCAATTAAATCCTGCTGAAGTGCAACTGATTCGGAATCTGAAATATAGCCTAAATCTAAAGCAATCATCAGTTGGGTTTCCAATTCAAAAGAAGACCCGTTTGCTATGCCCCAAAAATTTATAAATTCACCATCGGTATTCCTTCCTGACCCTTCAGCAATATTCGAAGCTATAGAAACCGCAGATCTTCTTATTTGTGAAGTTAAACCAAATATTTCTTCTTTTGGAAAATTTGATGTAGCAATATAAATACTTTTTGCCAATTCTCTGGCTTTTTGCCAGACTTTCATTTTTTGAAATCTTGCATCTTATTATAGATTTAGAAAATTGAAAAACTCTTAAGTATATTTAAATATTTGACAAACAATGATAATGATGAAAGCTTACTTTTTTATTCCAAGGACAAAAAAGTCTCTTAATATGAAAGTCTAAAAGTCTAAAGAAAACATCTCCCCTCTCCCCTATAGGTTTTCGACTTGCCCAAAATTCTCCCATCTTTAATCAAGCAGAGCTCCTCGAAATGCTCGCAGAGCTCGCCGGCTTTGCTGTGGCGAAAGAAAACAGGGTCGCCAATTTCAAGGGAGCCTTTGTATTGTATTGGCGTTTGCACTTCGCCAGCCATTTCGTTGGGCGTAAGTTTCATGCCCTCGGGTAGATAGGGCGCAGGGGCTTTTTCTTTGCCGACGGCTCCAGAGGCGACATAGCCACCACCCAAACAGGTATAAATATTTTGCTGAGGATGTCTCACCACTTCGAGCGCAAATCCAGCAGCCGGCAGATGACGAAAATGACCGTAATTGTCGAAAAGTGCGGGAGCAAAGAAGCCAGAACCTGCCGTAAGTTCAGTGACCCAATCCTCTTCGGCAGTCGATTCCAAAGAGCCTGTGCCACCACCATTTACGATGTTAAGCGCTGGAAAAGATTCTCTTAAGATCTCGACCAATAGCTTGCGGCGCTTCGCCAATTCTTTTTTAGAATTTTGCTGAAGTCCACTGATGATACTGTTCATCAATGATTTGCCCGGAACCTTATTACCAACTCCTGCAATTTGTGCCTCATAACCCATTGTTGCACAAAGCTTCAGATTGGGGCAGCTTTTCAAAGCTTCGAGATATTTATGCAGGGTTTCTTTGTTCCAAACCGAAGAACGATGTACACCAAAATGCAGTAAGGACCAGCGGCTCGACATGTCAAGGTCTAACGCGACAGGCAATACAACATCTGATTTAGCTGCAACAGTCTGCAACATATTCAGGTGTTCTGCCAAATCAGTCATCAAATAAATATGTTTCCCTTTTCTGACTTCAGCTGCCACTGCCCTGATGCTGCCCTCCTGTAGCGTAGGATAGGCCACAAGCAAATCATCAAAACCCTGCTGACTAAGCCAGACAGCTTCCTCGGCACTATAACACATGATACCCTGAAACTGACTGTTAAAATCCAGAATACGCTGCATTAGCGCAACACAACGAATTGATTTCGAAGCAATACGGATTTTTTTTGTTCCAGAACGTTTCAGAATCGCTTGAATGTTCTCGTCAAACATATCCAGATCGACATATGCGAGTGGCAGGCGTTCGTTTTTTAAAATTGTTTTATACCTATTATATCTTGATTCCATCACATTATATTTTCACTAAAGGAGATTAAAACATTGACAATCTAGAAAGAACAACTAAATCAAAGGTAAATTAATATGATTATTGTAAGGTAATTATAATAGGAGAGATGATAATCTGACTTTTGATCTCTTCCACTGGACAAGACAAAAATTAAAAAGTCTTGATACTTGATACTTACTACTTGATACTAGTAAACTCTAATCTTCGGATCCTCAAAACCATCCCAAATTTCATCTTTTTCAAAAATAAGCGGTTCAACACCAAGATAGCGACGCTCGGTCGGATCTTTTAGCAGTTCATTGGCCAATTCCGTAAAGCCCATCTGATAAGCAGGCAAAGTCCAACGTCCAAAAAGTGTATGACCGGCTTCGTAACTCTGCATTTTATATTCCTCGGGGGTAGTAATATAACCCGCATAGCCATTGGCATAAGGAGATAGAATTATTTCAGTCACGCCGCGATTTTTGAGACGCTCGAGAATGGTATTTCGCAATCTTTCAGCAGCAATCGTGGTTATTTCGGCCGGAATGCCAATTATTGCCAATTGCCCCAAAATAAATATTTGCAGCGGCATGCGTTCCTCCACCCAGGGAGTTTTTACCCCTTTGCCCTTTTTCATGACATGTTTCATGTATTTTACCAGCGGATCGATAAAACTGGGAATGGGCAGTTTCTGAGGATTTGAACCTGCTATGAGCCCTTTAGAAAGATTCATGGCAACGGCTTTCGGTCTTTGAGCATTATAGAAATTCAAAACATCTTCTTTCCTTTTCTTATTTCTGCTGAGCCTGGCGCTCAATATTTCAATTTCCCGACTTGAATTGAGATATGCCGTAGCCAGAGCACCTATTGCTCTTGGCGTTCCCTGCCCATCGGTTGTACCAACTAAAAAGGCCATACCCATACAGGCGTCGCCGGTTCGCTGATGAGGCAAACCATTTGTAAATTCCTCAGAAATGTCGAAATTGGTCATATCATAATATGCCAGAATATAATCAATACCCCCTTTGATTTCAGTACCATTTGAGGGAGCATCTTCAAAAATTTCCTTTGCCTTTGAAAATTGCAGGCGACCGTTATAAGCTGCCGATTCGTAGTCATCCTTGTATTTTCCGCGGTATTCACGAAGCTTGGACATCCATACAAAATTTGGACTGACATCGCCTGTGGCATCCTGTGCAAAGCCTGCACTCCACTTTTCATCATGTCCATATTCCTCCTGCATCCATTCCTCCATAAATTCGGCTGCATATCCTTTGTTGTCATAACATACTTTGTCACAACGATTCGAAACCGAAGTGGTATGCACGCCAAACCAATTGAGCGAGGCTATAGGGCGCCCATCGGGACTATCGAAACGAAGCAGCTTCATAACCCTATCAAGCGCCAGGTGCCGTTTTTTATAAACTGCCTTTTCTTTTACTTCCGGATTTTGGTTGTAAGCAATAATTGAGCGGTTAAAAGCCACTTCAACATCTTTATCGAACTCGGCCTTGTGCAAGGTAATTTTGGCCGTTTTCAGATTTTTTTCGGCTTCAACAATGGCAGCAATAATACCATCGCGATAATGTTCATATACGTCCCATTGAAAACCGGGGGTAGTCATATTATAAATAAGATGCTGAGTGTAACCACCTGCAGTACTGTGTGTATGTTGCCCCGTTATCATCACATTTGCATCGGAGTAACCAAATTGCGGATATTCTGCTTGTAACTTTTGAACAATACCATGTTTAAGATAAATGGTTGTAAAACAATAGTCAACAACTACAAAAACACATTTTTTACCTTCGTTTTCGAACACAAATGCACGGGCATATTGCTCGGTTTCTACTCCGCGCATGTAATGAAAGTGGCGACCGTAACCCAACATGCCTACATGTTCTTTGTAAATGGTTATTTTAACTTTGCTTGATCCGATTTGGTACATAGACAGATGAAAGGGTGAAAGTGAAAGATGAAAGACATGCCAGGTATCAGTGTTTAGGAGCTAGAATTTTGAAACCTTAAAAATGCTAGCTGTAACGCTTACTTTTTTAGCATGAAAAATGAAAGTCTAAAATGAAATTGTGAGGAAAAGGGTTCCATGCTAAAAGATGCCTTTTCTGATAATTTCCCCCAATTCCAAACTGCATAAAACCAATTTATAATCAAATTTCTAAATTGGCGAACATCGAAATTAGGAATTATTTCCTAAAATAGCAATTGAAATTTAAATTTGAAATTGCACATTGTAAATAATATTTTGATAATGAAAGCAATTAAAACCTGAATTCTAAAAAATATGTAATTTTGCGTGATAAACCTTTAAATGCCAAATTTTTGAGACAAGCTAATGCCATTGTCATCAAAATACCACAAATGCCAAAGCCAGCCAAATGCTCGAATTAACCTTACAAGAGGTACATAAGGACGAAATAGAAAAGGAACTGATTACAAAAAGCGATCAGAATCAGGTCAATGTAACTATAGCTGGGGCTATTGCTCAGGCATTTTGGTTTATTTGCGATTATTTGCTATTAACGGAGCATATAACCTTAATTTTTATAAGCCGTTTAATTGTTTTATTTCTGCCAATTATACTGATCACCTTCAGAAAAAAAATCGGCATAAATGGTTCACAGTGCTTCCTTATCACAGCAGCCCTCCTTTCTGTAATTGTTTCATTTATTCTCAATTCTTATGATGAAAACATACTGTTAATCTATGTTTTTGGATATTCCATTCTTTTTGTCGGAGCCGGAGCATTGGCCAATTGGAAATTAAAATATTCCATAATTCTTGTTGTTTTTTCTCTGATTACCAACCTGATATTTTACAACACAACCAGTAGTATTGCATTGGATGTTTATATTGTAAAATGTATTGTACCACTTTATTCATCTGCGCTTATCAGTATATTAATGATAAATAACAGAAGGAAAATACTTATTCATGAACTTAAAATAACTAAAGCGCTCGAGCAATCCAACATAAAACTGGAGGAACAGAAAAATAAAATCAACGCCGAGCTCGACTTTTTGATATACAGCATTTCTCACGATTTGCGCAGCCCTTTGATGTCAGTAAAAGGTCTTATTGCGCTAATTTCTGAAACCGAAGATATAAGTGAAAATGTAAAAAATTATCTCAAAATGGCCGATGGCAGCATTGACCGATTGGATCAAACCATTTATGACATTCTGGAATATTCAAAAAATTCAAGAACTGAGATCCAAAATGAAAGATTCAATATTCGCGAGGTAGTTGAGACAATAAATAGCGACCTAAAATATTACAATGAAAAGCCAATTGATTTCCAAATCAGCATCAATGGCTCTGAGGAAATTTTCTCAGATAAAAAACGCATCATCACTGTTGTCAAAAATCTGATTTCGAATGCTGTAAAATACAGCAAAACCAATACTGAGCTTTCTTTCGTTAAATTTGAGTTGGTTGAAAAATCTGATTCCTACGAAATGAAAGTTTCTGACAATGGTATTGGCATTCCAAAGGATCAACATCAGAGAATATTTGAAATGTTTTACCGGGTCTCAACCGGAAGAGTAGGGTCTGGTCTA
>JBILRK010000155.1:0-5554 GCA_044372705.1 Saprospira sp.
CAGTATCTGATTTGAAACAAAGCACTGCAACGCACTTTTCCTGGTAAGTTCTATCTTCCCAAAATTTAAAAGCAGTTTTTAAATTTTTTAAATTTATTAAATCTGTCAAACTTGTTTTCAAACTTTGCTTATTACTGCTCATAATTTTGTAATTTTGCGGATTGCAGAGCACGAAATTAAGAATTTATCGAATGATTATCAAAATTTTCGTGCCAAGAGAAACACGAAGCTCATAAAAATGTCAAAGACAACTCCTTACGAAATTTTATACGAAGACGAGCAAATGATTGCTGTCAACAAGTCGGCTCAGGTACTATCTATTCCCGACAGACACCGCCCAGAGCTGACCAATATTTATACCTTACTGCTCGAAAAATATAAGGAAATTTATGTTGTACACCGCATAGATAAAGATACGAGTGGGGTTTTGATATTTGCCAAAACAGCTCAGGCACATAAAAATCTGAGTGAACAGTTTGAGGGCAGAAGTACTGTCAAAATATACAAGGCTTTGGTGATTGGCTGTCCATTTCCCGAGGAAGGGAGAATTGAAGCAGGCATAGCAAATCACCCAACACAATTGGGTTTGATGTGTATATCTTCGAAGGGCAAGGAATCGATTACAGAATATAAAGTGATTGAAAAATTTAAAAATTACAGCCTTTTAGAATGTAATATCCTTACTGGAAGGACACATCAGATACGTGTTCACCTAAAACATATCGGACATCCGCTTGTAGTCGATCATCAATATGGAGGCAAAGGAGCATTCTTTTTGTCGGATTTTAAGAAAAGAAAGTTCAATTTAGGAAAATGGGATGAAGAGGTGCCCATGCTTTCGAGGGTTCCGCTACACTCATTTTCGCTGACTTTTCTACATCCTACAAGTGGTGAACAGATGACAATAGAGGCCGAAATGCCCAAGGATATGCGGGCAGTGTTGAGTCAACTTTCCAAATGGGATAAAAATAATAAAATTTAGCAATGGCAAATATTGACAAATATCTTCAGTTATCGGAAACAGGGCAGCTGCTGGTGGAGATTTGCCTGCTTATACAGGACAGGAAGACGATTAAGGAGCTTGAAGAAATTGTAAAGTTGTCAGGAAATCCAATGGTGCTGCAATTGGGAACCGATATCAGCAATAACGAGTTGAACAGCTGTGCGGTGGAACGTTTCCTTATTTACAGGTATTCTGCAATTGAGCCTATTGATTTTGATAAAGAGGAAATATTTTTTCACGCAATTGGCAAAGCTTATTTCAAGGATCTTTGTTTGGGTTTCTATAAATTCACCAAAGAAAAAAAATACGGTTGGTCATGGTCCTGGTCTGAAAATTTTCAGGAATTGGGAAATCTCATGAAACTCTATGTCTTTGATGACGATTTTTTCAAAAAAAATGAGCAATATAAGAATCTGTTCGAGAGGGTAAAACTCGATGAACGCTGGATGATGTCGGAGAAAATTCTATCAAAGATTTTTCTGAAAGGTTTATCGATTGAAAAGTTTGAACGCATTCCCTTTCCGGAAATAAGAATGAAGCTGATCGAAGAGGTTTTTGCATTTTTTTTCTTTCAAATGCGCCCAGCAAAACCTTTTTGCGATTACCTGCTAACGCATATTGCTTCGGTTAAGCAAATAAATACAGTAAACAAACTCACGCATTTGTTGATGTTATTGGGCGACAAAAAAGGATTGGATAAACTCATAAAAAAAGCGCCCAATGATTACACATTATCCCTGGCAAAGGCACAACGATTCTTTTTGGAGGGGGATTTTCAAAATGCGCTTATTCAATTTGAATTAAATACGATTCAGCATAAAAAAATTGAGGGGCAGAAAAGGATCAATTTTAACATTATCTATTTTCTATCGGGATTATGTCTGTTAAAGTTAGAGGCAAAAGCAAATATTTGGGAGGAATATTGGAAGCAACTGTACAAAGAAGCAATCAGCAGCAGTTATCTATCCTTAACAATGGGTATGCTGAGCCATCAGGCCAAACCTGAAATATACAATGAATGGAGTAGGACTCCCGATGATTATATCATCAAAAATAATACCCCTCAGCAGATGCTTTTCCTGGCCTATGCAGCCTTTTGGCTAGGTAGAACCAGTCTCTGTAAAGCCTTGTTGAATAACAAAATTTTGATTGACTCAACCTTCAATTATCCTTGGGTAAAACAAGAGTACGATGTATTGAAAATGATGTTGGAGGGATTTACCGACAACTTGCCCGAACAGGCAGTACTCTGGCAAATTTATGCACCAAAACCAGAATGGGAATTACTTTTGGAACATTTGGAAACGCTCTTGGCTGATTCAAATGTTACAACATCAACAAAAGATGAAAGACTTATCTGGCGATTCAATCCCTCGGATTTTAACTTAGATGCAATACTTCAAAAACTGAATAAAAACGGTACCTGGAGCAAGGGAAGAAAATTAAATCCCGAGAAACTTTTAGAGAAGGAGATAACTCGTCTGGCTTCAGCTCAGGACCTGGAAATTATTAAAACCCTGAATAAGATTTACAGCAGTAGCAATTATAATTATTATCAAACAAAAGACGCTAATCTTATTGCGGAGCTTTTGGAAAATCTCATTGGCCATCCCTTGCTTTTTCTCGAAAATAGCAATGATACCGCTTTTCAGATTTATCGGGGTAAATTGGAGTTGCAGGTTTTGAAATCGGACGACGGATATCATTTTGATAATTCTTTGAAAGATCAGGTCAGTGATAATCCCTTTATTTTCAAAAGAGAAACGCCAACCAGATACTCTTATGTGCCAATCAGAAAGGAACAGCTTGAGCTCATAAATCTCATTGGCAGAAAAAAAATTGTACTGCCTGCTAAAGCAGAGGAACAGTTGAAAGAGACCCTCAAAAAAATGGTTTCCGTTTTACCAGTCCATAGCGATTTGATTATCGATGACAGCTCTGTGCCAGAACATCCTTGCGATGATAGAATTTATCTACACTTTTTACCCATAGGCGAATTTTTTAATGTGGAGCTCTTTGTTAAACCTTTTACCGAACAGCCGCCTTATTTTACTCCGGGCAAAGGACATGAAAGGATTTTGGCTGATGTCAAGGGCCAGACTTTTTATGTAAAAAGAAATTTAGACAGCGAAAATAGCCATGCAGAAGAACTTATAGCTGCTTCGGCAGTTTTGGATCTACGCAATAGGGAAGGAGATATTTGGACACTCGATGGCATAGAACCCTGTCTGGCATTATTGGCCGAGTTGAATGAAATGCGCAAAGAGAATAAAATTGTAATAGAATGGCCGCAGGGCGAAAGGTTGAAAATATCTTCTTATGCCAATTTCGACAGCCTCTTTATGAATGTGAGAAGCAACGGAAACTGGTTTGAATTGGAAGGAGAACTTCGTGTCAGTGATGATTTGGTAATGGATATGCAGCTTTTGCTTGAGAAAAGTCGAGATTCGAAAAATCGTTTTATCAGTCTCGATGACGGATCTTATCTGGCACTGACGGAAACCCTGTTCCGTAGACTCCGCGAAATTGAAAGCTGGACGCAAAAAAGCAAAAATAAATTGATGATTTCGCAATTTGCCGGAGCCGCCTTCAGCGATTTGCCAGATGACCTGCATTTTAGTTCCGACGAAAAATGGAAGGAATTTGTATCCAAAATGAAAGAATCAAGTGATAAAGTTTTTGAGATGCCGCAGGGATTAGTTGCAGAATTAAGGCCTTATCAGCTCGATGGTTATCAATGGTTACAACGCATGGCCTATTGGGGTGCGGGCGCCTGTCTGGCCGATGATATGGGATTGGGTAAGACGGTACAGGCCATCGCCATGCTTCTGTCTCGTGCTAAGGAAGGACCTGCACTGGTAGTAGCTCCAGCCTCGGTTTGTGCAAACTGGATCAGCGAGTTGGCTAAATTTGCACCTGGGCTTAATGCGCATAATCTTTCACAGGCGCAGGACAGAAATAAATGTATTGATGAGGTGAGTGCTGGCGAGATACTTGTAACAACTTACGGATTATTGCATCAGGCAAGCGATGCACTTTGTGCTAAAAAATTCGGTACAATAGTTTTAGATGAAGCCCAGTCCATTAAAAACCGATTTACAAAACGCTCGCAAGCCGCTATGGAATTGCAGGGCGATTTTAGAATCATCACAACAGGTACGCCAATAGAAAATCACCTGGGTGAGCTTTGGAACCTTTTTCATTTTATCAATCCGGGACTTTTGGGTACAGCCAAAATGTTTCAGGAACGATTTGCACTTCCTATTGAAAAATGGGGCGATAAAGAAAAACGCGGGCAATTGCAAAAGCTTATCAAACCTTTTATTTTGAGAAGGCTCAAAAAAGAAGTGCTCAAAGACCTGCCCGAAAAAACGGAGATTACCCTGAGGATTGAGCGCAACGAAGAAGAAAGTTCATTTTATGAGGCTTTGCGACGCAAGGCACTCGAAAATATACAAGGTGGAAAATTTGATAATGAGGGGGCAAAACGTTTGCAAGTACTGGCCGAGCTTATGCGCTTGCGCCGCTGCTGTTGCCACCCATCCCTTATTCCTGGCGGGCAGAGCATTACATCTTCAAAACTAGAAGCACTTAAAGATTTAGTAGATGAATTGTTGCAAAATGGACATAAAGCACTTATCTTTAGCCAGTTTGTTGATTATCTGCGTATCATTGAAAAGGAAATTAAAAGAATGGGCGTGAATTATCAGTATCTAGATGGAAGTACGCCGCTCAAAAAACGAAAAACTGCCATTGATGCCTTTCAAGGCGGAGACGGCGACATTTTCCTCATAAGTCTGAAAGCTGGTGGAACTGGGCTCAACCTTACCGCCGCAGATTACGTTATACATGTAGATCCATGGTGGAATCCGGCGGTAGAGGATCAGGCAAGTGACAGGGCGCATCGTATAGGACAACAAAATCCGGTAACCGTCTATCGTTTAGTTGCCGAAGGTAGTATAGAAGAGAAAATTGTCAAACTGCACGGTTCCAAAAGAGAAATGGCCGAAGCGCTGCTGCAGGATACCGATGGAAAAGTGACGATGAATGCAGATGACTTATTGGATTTATTGAGGGGGGTATAAGATGGAAAGAATGAAAGAGGAACGAACTTTTAGTGCAGAGGAGCCAGGTACTAGTTTTTTAGTAGCCAGTTGCCAGTAGTTTAGTTACGAGGGTCTAGGTACTAGTTTTTTTAATATACAGTGGCCGTCTTGCTTTGCGAGCTTTGCGTATTTTAGATCTGGTTTGTCTTTGCGGCTCTTTGCGTGAGATAACTTAAGAAGATGAAAGAAACGAAGTTCCGTGAACCAAAGCTCCGCGAAGCGAAACGAATTTGCTAATTTGATAATGTGGTCTCATCTTTCAATGCGTATTATTATTTTAAATTCTAAAATTTTACAAACGGATTTAGCCTTTGAGTTAAACAACAGTAGATGAGTGCTATAGCTGATAATCTGTTATCTGACTTCTGAAAATCTTGATACTTGCTACCTGATACTTGTTACAAAATAAATAACACTAAATATCAAAAATCATGATGAGAATTTT
>JBILRK010000156.1:0-5550 GCA_044372705.1 Saprospira sp.
GTGCGTTGCAGTGCTTTGTTTCAAATCAGATACTGATCAAAAAGCACCCGTTTCGGTTTATGGTCTGAAGGAATTTTGCGATTTTTTTTCAACACTCAGATTTTACCCGGAATATATTCATCAACTTGCCGCTATCAGAGAGGAAGGAAGGGCCATTTTCAATGAAAGTTTTTTGAATCAGCTTCAGCGTTTTCAATTCAGGTTTGATCTAAAAGCAGTTCCGGAAGGATATTTAGCAACTGATGCTGATGCGCTGCTTTGTCTTTACGCTTCAAAAATCGAACTTAAAATTATCGAACATGCACTGGTAAATATTTACTCAGAACAGAATAGTGCAGAGGGATATAACTTTGAATTAGAAATATCAGCGTTCAATACAGACATATTGCCAGCATTGAACGATAACAATTTTATAGAAATTTGCCGCGAAGGAAAAATGCTTTATTTTTTCTGATTTTTGGCCTCTGGCATACAATCCGCTCTCCATTCAATTTGTGAAATGCCCGTAGTATCAAGTTTTTCTGCCCTTTTTAACTCAGCACAGGCTTCTCGATTGCGATCCATTTTTTTGAGCAACATTGCCTTTTTCATAAAATAATTCACCGGAGGTTTGGAATTGTTGGCATTCAGCTCGCTAAAACGATTTAAATCCTGAAGTGCCGCATCAAATTTTGACTGATGTTCATAGCAAAGGGCTCTGTTGTAATAGGCTTTTCCCTGTCGATAATCTGCCTTTAGCCTTATCACCCTGCTCAGGTATTGCTCGGCTTTGGGGCAGGCTACAAAACTTGTATCGGCAACGCATTTGTTGCAATACATAAATGCCAGATTATATACATTATCGAGATTACTGCTGTCGCTCTGATAGGACATTTCCAACTGTTGCATAGCTGCATCACCGGTACCTGGATTATTTATCTGGGGCTGTTTTTTTATTATCTCTTTTAGTTGGGTATCGGTCAGTTCCAGACCTCCGTCATTTGATTTTTTTTGTCCGCAGGCGATTAGGAGGAGGGCAAGGAGGAGGAGATTTATGTATTTCATTTTGTATCAAGTATCAAGTATCAAGTATCAAGTATCAAGTATCAAGTATCAAGTATCAAGTATCGATCTCGTCTTTCAGACGAGAAGAAGTCAGCTTAATAAAATTCAAAATATTTTAGATTTCAATTTTTTCTATTTTAAATAATTCATATTAAAATAATAGTCTGATAATCTGACTTCTATCAAAGTTGTACCGTATGACAAGCCACCAATCCAGCCGTTTCTGTTCTTAATCGGCTTTTGCCCAGGCTCACTGCTTTAAAACCAAAGGAAATTGCCAGCGCAACCTCATCAGGACTAAA
This sequence comes from Saprospira sp., assembly GCA_044372705.1. Classification (GTDB taxonomy): domain Bacteria; phylum Bacteroidota; class Bacteroidia; order Chitinophagales; family Saprospiraceae; genus Saprospira. Next base: position 1,347 of record JBILRK010000156.1, read on the forward strand.
ATCGCCCTCAGGGCCGATGAGTACAAGCACCGAAGTGCCAGGTGAATATTCAAAGGCATTTTTCAATTCAGCCAGTTCAGTACTTTGACAATGCGCGATAAATTTCTGATCTGCTTTTGATTCCCGAACAAATTTATCAAAATCGGTTAATTCACTTATTTTTGTCAGAACAGATTTTTGCGACTGTTTGGCAGCAGCAAGGGCAATTTTCTCCAAACGGTCAATTCTTATTTGTTTGCGCTCTGAGTGTCGGCAAAGAATTGGGCTAAAACTATTTATGCCAATTTCTACGCACTTTTCGAGCATCCATTCAATACGGTCTATATTTTTGGTAGGAGCTACTGCCAGTTGCAGGTCAAAATCCCAATTCAAAGGCTCTTGCCTGCTACTCAAAATCCGCAGTTTAACTTCTTTTTTTCCTATTTCTGCAATTTCTGCTTCGTAGTAAAAGCCTTTTCCGTCCATCAGTTCTAATCGGTCGCCCTGCTTTTTGCGCAGCGTTTTCACGACATGAATATATTCTTCTTCGTCGAGAAAGGCGAAGCCGGATTCAATTTTGTATGTGAAGTAGAGTTGCAAATTGTTAAAGAAACGATTAGAGAGAAAAAGGAAAGTTCAGATAAGTATAACCTGCTTGGCAGCTGAATAAGTTAATAACTGGAAAAAGTCTTGATACTCAGTACTTGATACCTGATACAACTCTAACTTCAGATTTCTTAATTCTAACTTCAACCTTATGTAAAGTCACTTTCATCCAGAATCTCAAAGCCTTCCATATCCTCATCTTCATCATTGCCCCACATATCTTCTTCTCCGTCATCGAGACTTTCTTCGGCAGAATAATCTGTACGAGTACGTTGAACCATACCACCCCATTTTGCAGAGTAATTGTAGAGGCCTTTTTCGAGTTCTATAACATAAGTTTCCATCCATTGACGGAAAGAAACTGAAACGAGTTTTCTTTTGGGTGCGCCAATTAAAAATCTGATTATCTGACCAATTTGACCATCTTTAGAGGGCGCAAAATCCATACAGTAATGATTACCTTTACCATCGCCGGTGAGCGGCAGCCAATATGGATTGTACCATTCACCACGAATTGCAGCATCAGGTTCGGAATCAAAATCATCGAATTCGCCTGCGTAAAATTTTTCTTTGAGCTTGTTTCGCTCCTCGATCATTCGCTCTACAGAATATAGTTCTTCCAAGCCAAAAAGACGGTCTTCAGATTCTGAAAACTGTCCATTATGAATTTTGTAAAATTCTTTGAAATCGACTGGTAAATCAACTCCCATCATTCGCTCAATAGGTTCCAGCTGTTCATCTTCAACAGCTTCGTTCAAATCGTCCAAAAGCTGATTGGCGTGTTTATCGAGCCAGGCTTCGAAACGGCTCCAAATTTCCTGCATTTTATTAAATTTTGAATCCAAAAATAAGATTTAGGCAAATATAAGGCTTATCGGAATAAATCAGTAAGAAGATAATAAAAACTGCTGTTTTAATTAAGTTGTATCAATTTTGAAGCAGTCTCAAAACTGTTGCCATAAGCATCGAAAACCTTTACATAAAATTCGTAATTGCCTCTTGTTAAGGTAGTGGGAAATTGATACTCCAGATTAAAAGTCCTGATATTCCCAAGTCCAGGTTCAAAAATATAGGTATCGGCTTTTATTTTATTTCCGCTTTGGGTGAAATAAATTAGTTCGGCCTTTCCTGTACCCAAATCAAAATTATCTTCGGCCCGAACTTCAAAGTTCAAGAGGTCGGCTCTTGAAACTGATATTGTGTCGGCAATTGGCAGGTTAATTATTGCCGAAGGGGCAATGGTGTCTGCGCTGTTCAACAATCTGATGCTGTATGCCTGATTTGAACCGGCTTCGTTACCCGATTCATCCAAAAGTCTGATTTGAAAGTGGTAAACTCCTGCAGAGGCAGTTGAAGGTATTGGAATGCTCAGGTTCAAAATCTGCTCGGTTCCGCTTAGGTCGATCAGATTCAAAACCTGCCATGGACTTACAGCTTTGTGACCGTGACAGTCGAAATTTTCATGAATATCAATTTTTAATTGAGAAAGACCTTTGTTATCGCTGAGTTTTAAACTCAATTTCAGGCTGTCGTTACTATTCAGGCTAATGACATTGTTAGTCTCCATTTCCCCACATATCAAAGCCGATTCCAATTGCGGACTGACCGACAATAGTTCTATAAGAGGACTTTGTTTGTCCGAATCGCTGTTGCAGGAAATTGCTAAAAATGCTACAAGAATAGCCGATGGAATTAAAATTTTGCTTTTCATTTGAACTGTTTGCTCCTAAGTATTTTACAAAAATACAATATCATGCAACAATGTTGCAAGAAAAGGCTTATTTTTGTGAATATTTTAACAGCAGATGAATTTCAGACTTTTAATTATTTTCCTAATTTCCTTTCTTAACTGTATCATTATCAATGCACAGTATAGAATTGAAGGGGAAGTTTATGACCAAAGCAGCGGCACGCCAATTCCCGGCGCTCACCTTGTTTTGGGCAATGATCTGCAAACTACTGTCTCCGACGAAAATGGCTTTTTTGTAATTTCTTTCAAAGATTTCAGCGATACAGTCGAAATTCTGGCAAGTTTTGTCGGCAAGGAATCGATTATTTATAAAGTTGGACTGCAAAAATCACAGTCGGTCTATCATATTCATTTGTACCTGAATGAATTGGGCTGCGAAAAATGCAAGCATACCGACTATGTCCTCGTGGAGGAATCATCGCTGAGTCGTCAGAATTCACAAAGTGCACAGGTCTTTGGCAATAATTTTTTCGAAGAAAATCTGCAGGGCAATTTTTCTAAAAGTCTGGAGCGGATTGCAGGCATCAATACCATTAACGTAGGTACCGGCATTGCAAAACCTGTCATCAGAGGCATGGCAGGCAATCGAATTATTGTGACACAAAATGGCATCGCACAGCAGGGACAGCAATGGGGCAATGATCATGGATTGGAAATAGATGCGCTTTCGGTTGACCGCATGGAAATCATAAAAGGCGCTGCTTCGATGATGTATGGATCCGATGGATTGGGCGGCATCATCAATATTCTGCCCGAAAGAGTTGCTGCCCATAACACATTAAAAGCATCGCTGCAAGGGATTTACAAAAGCAACAACGGACTTTGGGGCACATCGGCGCATATCAGTTCCAATTATCATAATTTCTTTGTGCAGGCCAGGTACAGCCGACAGGAAGCGGGCGATTACAGCATTCCTGCCGACAGTTTTATTTACAATGGCTTTGTACTGCCCATTTTCGATGCACAACTAAAAAATACAGCGGTCAGAGAGGAAAATATGTCCCTGGCTTTGGGAAGCATTCAAAAATGGGGTGTACTACGTTTTACGGCCTCGCATTTTGGATTCAGATCGGGTATTTTCTCCGGAGCGATGGGCATTCCTCGTGCTTATGGACTCAATCCAGATGGAGACAATCGCGATATTGACCTGCCTTCACAATCGGTCAGTCACCTGAAAGGTATTCTAAATGCTGATTTTGTGCTACCAAATTCGGGAGAATTGAAAATTGACCTTGGCTATCAGCGCAACCTCAGGCGGGAATTCTCCTTTGCCGATGCACATTTGCGCAGCGACAGCAGTTTCAACAACAGCGATCTTGCTTTGGAATTACTGCTTCAAACTATTAGTTCCAATATCCGACTGATACAGCCGCTGAACGAAAAGCTAAAAATAAAAACAGGTATTAATTTTCAGCAGCAGCGCAATGCCCGTGGCGGTTACGACTATCTCCTGCCCGATTTTAGTACAATTAGAAGCGGCATTTATACATTTTTGGAATATCAACCCTCTTCTCGACTGAAACTGGATGGCGGATTCCGTTTCGATTATGCCAACAACAACAGTAATTTTTTTAGTTTACCAATTCGCGTGAATAGTTCCTTCTTAACGGAACTCAATTCGCCACAATTGGATCAGCATTTTTTAAATTGGGCAGGCGCATTGGGACTTTGGTTTATGGCGCTGCCCGAGAAAATTTCCCTTCGTGCGCATCTGGGCCGTACCTTCAGGGTGCCTTATCCGGTCGAAACAGTTTCTAATGGCGTTCATCATGGCACTTTCAGGCATGAACAAGGCAGTCCCGATCTGGGTAGCGAAAGCGGCTTTCAACTGGAAATTGGCACTGATATGAAATTTACTAACTTTGAGTT
>JBILRK010000157.1:0-5540 GCA_044372705.1 Saprospira sp.
AAGAATTACCCAGCCCTCTTCACATTCACCATTTGGTGAAGTATAGGTAGGCGTTTGGTTGGTAGCTGTACGGTAATGCCAGTTTCCATTTCCGCCATGTCCGCCTTTCATAAGGATTTCAGATTGGCCTTCATCAGTAATTTCAAAAAGAATTTCTTCAGATTCGGCATCTTTTACAACAGTTCCAAGAGGTACATCCAGAAAAATATCAGGGCCATCTGCACCAGTCATACGAAGGCCAGCACCGTTAGTTCCCTCAATTGCATGTACGTGTTTGGTATATTTTAGGTGCAGAAGTGTCCACATTTGGGCATTACCTCTGACAATTATATGGCCACCACGGCCACCATCGCCACCATCGGGTCCACCTTTTGAGGTGAGTTTGTCACGATGGAAATGCATAGAACCTTTTCCGCCGGCTCCTGAACGACAGAAAATTTTTACATAATCAATAAAATTTGGGCTATCAGCCATAATCAGAAGCGTTTTAATAAGATTTATAAAATAACTACGCTCTCCGCCGGGGAGAGCGTGGGAGCTTTTTAATATTGAAAAGTATCAGTACAAAAAAACTGTGGTAAAAAATTAAGCAAAATAATCAGAGTATGGGTAGGTTTCAAAATCAGTTGGTATCTCTTTTCCTAACCATGCAGGATGAACAATAATTTCATAAACAGCAAATTCCTCCTCATCGCTATCCTCCGGATCTTTTATTACTGAGGCCGAAAGTACAATTCCTCCGGTATCATCGACAAAATCTTCAAAGTCATAAGGCTCATTACTTGGAACTGAGTTTCTTTTAGTCCCTTTCAATCTTTCGAAATATTCAACAATTGGTCCGCAAAGCTGATAATTGCCAATCGGGCCATTTGAGGAATAAGCATCCATGAGCAAACGTGCTGCGAATGGATAAATTTCGCCATATTTTCCAGTATCCTCTTTGCCTAATAGGGCATATTCGCTGTTTCCGTAAACCTGTACTTTGAGGCAGATAGCATCAATTGGTTCAACGATATTTGGAACAGTCTGTGCAAGGATATTATTTAAAAACCAATAGGCTGCTGAATTTTCCATTGCTTCTGAATCCATCAGCGTGGGTGATTTTTGCAGTTGTTCCCAATTGCCATTTGTCAAAATAGCCATTAGAAATTGAATTTCCTTTTGTTCGGCTCTTTTTGCAAAGGTTTGGAGATTCTGCATGAATTCCTCAGAATCTTCGTATTCAAAAGCATCGGTAACATATTTTTCAATCAGTTCGTAAGCTTGCTCGCCCGCATCTTCAAATAAAAGCCCCAACTCATTGTTAATGTATTCGTATTCTCTTTTTGCTGGAAAACGTTGTTTCCCTTCTGACAAAATTTTTACACGGTAGTACATGACAAAAAAATAGGAAGTTATGGTTTAAATAAAGGATTTTGAAAAAGAATTATTTAATATTTACTGAACACTTACACTGTCAATCTCTGCACAAAGATGTTCGAAAATTTCCTCAACCGAGCCAACACCTACAACCTCTTTGGTTTTACCAAAACCTGCATAATAATCAGCTACCGGAGTGGTCTGACTCTTATAGGTATTGATACGAGTTTGGATGATTTCAGGGTCAGTATCGTCAGAACGGCCTGAAGTCGCACCTCTTTTGCTGATACGAGCGATAATTTCTGAATCTTCAACCTTGAGGCTTAACAGTAAACAAACTTCAGTACCTTTCGATTTGAGCATTTCATCCAGCGCTTCAGCTTGTGGAATTGTTCTTGGAAAGCCATCGAAAATTACACCATTCACATCGGGGTGCTGTTCCATTTTTGATTTGAGCATGTTGACCGTAACAGCATCAGGTACCAATGCACCTTTGTCAATATATGATTTGGCTTCGAGCCCAAGAGCTGTTCCGTTGCTGATTTCTGCTCTGAATAAATCACCGGTTGAAATATGCAAAAGATTGTATTTTTCGATAAGTTTGATTGCCTGTGTGCCTTTGCCGCTACCCGGAGGGCCAAATAGAATCAGATTGAGCATTTTTTAATAATTTTAAAAAGTAAGAGTTTAAAGTTGCATACTGTTCATTTAATTTCAAATCAACTTTTATGCTTTAAATAAAGCGCAAATATATGATTTTGCTGTAAAATAGCGAAAAAAAAATTCTGAAAGCAAGTTGTCTTGAAAAGGGCGACAAAACTTATTATCTTTGCCCTAGAAAATTAAAAAAAATGCGTGAAGAAAATTTTTCGGTAATCTTTGAAGACAATCATCTTATTGCAGTAAACAAACCTGCAGGTTGGTTAGTACAAGGCGATGAGACAGGAGATACACCACTTTCGGAGTTTGTAAAAGATTATATTAAAAAACGTTATGATAAGCCAGGTGCTGTTTTTTTGGGAACAGTACACCGAATAGACAGACCTGTAAGTGGAGCGGTTATTTTTGCCAGAACCAGTAAATCGCTCGAAAGAATGAACAAGCTTTTTGAGGAAAGACAGGTAAAAAAAACTTATTTGGCAGTAGTTGAAAGCAGACCCGCAGAATTGGAGGGTGTTTTACTACATTATATTTCCAAAGATCAGGAAAAGAACATCGTGCATGTTTCCAATAAGCAAAACAATAAGCACTATAAATTGGCCAAATTAGAATACCGACTTTTGGGAGGTCTTGGCGATCAGTTTTTATTGGAGGTAAAACCTCATACAGGCAGGCATCATCAAATTAGAGCGCAGCTAGGCAAAATTGGCTGCCCTATAAGAGGCGATGTTAAATATGGTGCTAAAAAATTAAATGAAGATGCAAGAATACATTTGCATTCGGCCGCTTTAGAGTTTATTCACCCTGTTCAAAATACGGCTGTTTGTATTAAGGCACCCATTCCAAACGAGCAGATTTGGCGTCTTTTCCGTCAGGCATTGGGAGATATTGAATTTTATAAGGATCTGGTCTAAAATATAATTTAAAAAATTAAGCACAGATGATGAATCAGGATACCGTACGCTGTATAAAAGCTCATGAACTCTCAAAACTCATAGCTGAAGGTGCCGATATTGCCATTGTCGATGTAAGAGAGGTCGATGAAACTGACATCTGTAGCATTGGTGGCAAAAATATACCACTTGGTCAAATTGATATAAAAGCAAATGAAATCCCAAGAGATAAACAAGTAATCATCCATTGTAAAAGTGGTAAAAGAGGAGAGATGGCTGTGCTTTTTTTGCAACAAAATCATCAGTTTACCAATCTTTACAATCTGGAAGGAGGCATTTTGTCATTTACTGACCTCGACCCATCTTTAACTATTTACTGATAAAATGCCATTAGAAACCGAATTGGTGCTTTTGCCATCAGAAATTAATGATGAGGATCTTATCCGAAAAAGGCTGTTGAGTCGCATGAAACTCAAGCCCGCCGATTTGTTGAATGCACTCATTTACAAAAGAAGAAGCATAGATGCACGAGGGAAACAGCCGGTTTATAAACTTTTGGTTCAGGCTTATATAAATGAAACCCCTCCGCTCACAGATGCGCTAAGCAACAGTTATAAGGATGTGTCTCATGCAAAATCAGTTGTGATTGTGGGTGCAGGGCCTGCAGGTTATTTTGCTGCGCTTCAACTGATTGAACAGGGTTTAAAGCCTATTGTTCTTGAACGTGGAAAAGACGTAAGGGGTAGAAGAAGAGACCTTAAAGCCATACAACAGGACGGAATCGTGAACCCACATTCGAATTACTGTTATGGTGAGGGTGGGGCAGGTACCTATTCAGACGGAAAGTTATATACCCGTTCAAAAAAAAGAGGCAGTATTGAAAAAACGCTCAGAATATTAGTGGATCATGGCGCAAATCCAGATATCATGGTCGATGCACATCCTCATATCGGGTCCAATAAACTGCCAAATGTTGTTCAGGCAATCAGAGAGACTATCTTAAAATTCGGGGGTGAAATTCATTTCGATGCTTTTGTCAATGACCTTATAGTTGTTGATACAAAAGAGGGTAGAAAAATTAAAGGTGTAATTGCAAACGGAGTGGATGAGTATTTGGGGGAAGCAGTTATTTTGGCAACCGGTCACAGCGCAAGAGATATTTTTGAATTACTCCATAAGCATAAGGTTAGAATTGAGGCTAAACCCTTTGCACTTGGCGTAAGAATTGAGCATCCACAGGAGCTGATTGACGAAATTCAGTACCATCAAAGACCTAGAGAATACAATCTGCCTGCCTCAAGCTATAGCCTGGTATGTCAGGTAGAAAACAGGGGAGTTTTTTCTTTCTGTATGTGTCCTGGCGGTCTTATAGTTCCCGCCTCAACCTCTCCGGGCGAAATTGTAGTAAACGGAATGTCAATGTCGCGTCGCGATTCGGCTTTTGCCAATTCCGGACTAGTAGTTGCCGTTGAGCTCGAAGATTTGAAATCATTTGCCAAGCACGATGTGTTCGCCGCACTCGAATTTCAAAAATCAGTTGAAAAGACGATGTTTGAACTGGGTGATGGTTCGCAAAAAGCGCCAGCTCAGAGAATTACAGATTTTGTAAAAGGGCGTCAATCTGCTACGCTCCCTAAAACTTCATATATTCCAGGTGTTTTTTCTGAACGCTTGGACAAAATGTTGCCCGAAGGAATAAGAACCCGTTTACAGGTGGGTTTGCAGCAATTCGGCAGGCAAATGAAAGGCTATTTTAGCTCCGAAGCCCAAATTGTTGGAACAGAAAGTCGAACCAGCTCACCAATTAGAATACCTCGCGACAGCGAAACACTCATGCACCCCGAAATTTTTGGTTTATTTCCAGTAGGTGAGGGCGCAGGCTATGCCGGAGGAATTATGTCGGCAGCAATGGACGGTATGAATGTTGCAGAAAAAGTCAGATTATTTGTGTATTAACAAAATATTATCATTTTTATTTGCAGTTATATTCACAAATTTGTAGAAATTAGCGTTAACTAAGAATTAAGTTAATAAAAAATATAAAAAAGTGTCAGCCAAAACTATCGAACAATACGATGAACAACTCGGCAAATGCCGTGATATTTATCTCAAAAAAACAAAAGATTACGGAACCGCTTGGCGAATTCTGAGGCCCTCTTCACTAACAGATCAGTTGTACATCAAAGCAAAGAGAATTAGAAGTATAGAGGAAAAAGGTGAGCAAAAAGTAGAAGAAGGCATCGAAAACGAATTTATTGGCTTGGTAAATTATAGTATCATGGCTTTGATACAACTAGAAATGCCTGATGATGCTGAAATTGAACTAAGCGAAGCCGAAGCAGCAAAGCATTATGACAGCTATGCTGAAAAAACCAGGGCATTGATGATGGCAAAAAATCATGATTATGGAGAAGCCTGGCGAGAAATGCGCGTAAGTTCCCTTACCGATTTAATTCTCATGAAATTACTCAGAATTAAGCAGATTGAAGACAATAAGGGTAAAACACTTATTTCGGAAGGTTTAGACGCAGGTTATCAGGATATTATCAACTACTCGCTCTTCGCACTCATTCGTATCAATGAATGATGCTTTTCTGGAACAGATGTTCTAAAATAATATTTTAAACT
>JBILRK010000158.1:0-5524 GCA_044372705.1 Saprospira sp.
TACCCAAACATTGTCGAAAGCAGTGTGATTGGCCACCCAGTCGATGATGACTTTCATATCCATACTATGTGCCTTTTTCACCAGGGCCTTGAAATCATCGATTGTACCATACTCTGGAGCAACGGCTTTATAGTCTTTTACAGAATAATAACTACCAAGTGTTCCTTTTCTGTTTTTAACCCCAATTGGGTGAATTGGCATAAACCAAATGATATCAACTCCAAGTTCTTTCAAACGTGGCAATTCCTTCTCGAAAGCAGCAATAGTTCCTTCTTTGCTGAACTGACGGAGGTTTACCTCATACATCACAGCATTTTTTGACCATTCAGGAACTTTTTTCACAGCCGTTTTGGAAGAATCACCGGATTCTTTTTCTGTTCCATTTTTCTTGGCATTGTTACAGGACATCAGTCCAAAAACAAAGACTAGGCTTACAAAAATCAAAAATCTGAATTTCATACACTTTTATTTAATGATTTTGAATGAATTGGCTTCAATTTGATACTCGACATTATCCACAGTTACTTTTTCTGCTTTGGCAGACATATTCAATATTACGGTTGTTTTTTCATCGAAGTACTGACGACGGTAAACCCAGACATTATCGCTGAGGGAAAGTGTACGGAAGCTACCATACATAAGCGACATGCTCGATCGGCGCAGTGCGCTTAGCTCCTTAACTACATTATACACTGAACTTTCCTGAGCCGACAGTTTATCGAACTGCATTGGGCGGCGATTATCGGGGTCACCCGCGCCAGGCATCCCTATTTCATCGCCATAATAAATGACCGGAACGCCGGGGCTAGTTAAAAGAAAAGCTGTGAGCATTTTCAATCGGGCATAGCCCACTGTATCGACAATTTTAACTTCGCGCGACCAGCCTGCCGCTTTATCATCTTCATCAAAACGCAAACCTTTTCCTGCATAGCTTATAAAACGGGCGATATCGTGATTCCCTGTAATATTTCCCATCAGCGAATGACGTCCATAATATGAGAAGGATGCTCGCAGCGACTCTTCCAATTTTTTGAAGGAACCATTTCCTCCGGCAAGAGCAGAGCGCATATCGAAATAAAGATTAAAATCGAATTGCCCATCCATCATACCAGAACTCACATAACTGCCAATAAGTGCGCGGCTGCCAAAGGTCTCTCCTACCTGGTAAACCGGTTTCTTGATATTTTTTTTGATTTTGACAGTCAGTGCTCTCCAAAAATCCTCGGGAATATGTTTGGTTGCATCGTGTCTGAAACCGTCTAAATCGTAGTACTGCAGCATGTAAAGCGCCGAGTCTGTCATCAAATCAACCACCTCGGGTTTTGCATAATCGAGGGTTGGTAAAAATTCATCGAACCAGGTAGTGAGGCGATGCTCATCCCAGATTCTGATATTTTTGGTTCCATCGGGAAGCATCAAATCGGTTGCCCAATCGGGATGTTTCTTATAAATTGGGCTTTCCTGATGCACATGATTGGAAACATAATCGAGGATTACGTTTATATTTCTTTTGTGTGCCTCGGTTACCAATTCTTTCAAAACTGCTTCGTTGCCAAAACGATGATCGATGCCGGTAGCAGAAATTGGCCAGTAACCATGATATCCAGAATACTTTCTTTTGGGTTGTGGATATTCAATTTCGCCATGCAGCGGATTTTGGGTTATTGGCGAAAGCCAGATGGTATTGATACCCAATTTTTCAAAATAGCCTTCTTTCAGTTTTTTTGTAATACCCTCGATATCACCACCCCAGTAGTTGGCTTTTTCGTGAATTTCGGGATCTTTGACAGGATCATCATTTTTGGGATTACCGTTGCAAAAACGGTCTACCAGCATAAAATAAAGAATCTGTGCGTGTTTATCCTCGCGGGTCAGCAATTTGCTGTCCTTTATGATTTTTCCATTTTCGAGCGGCAGGTAAAATTCAGAAATCTGTCCGTCTTTATTAGCCACCAGTCCTCTCAGGCTAGATCTTTTTAGCTTTTGGGCCTCTTTAGGTATGCTGTATTTATAGTTTGAATCTTTGCCCTGATTTTGCAAACTGCTGTTTTCCCAAAGTACAATTGGCGCCTGCGCAGCATCTTCAAATTTGAAAGAAATTCCATCGGACTCTTCCTTTAATACAATTTCTTTGGGATCTGTAGTAGGGATTTCACCAACCTTGAGCAGTGAATTTTTTCCTCCGTTCCCATTATCGGCTTCGAGTGGATTATTTTTATCTAGCTGCCAGACCTCGTCTGCAATAATCTGGTACTGATACTTTCCGGGACTCATATCAGCTTTGTAAATCCAATCGCCATCTGCTGTTTTTTCCAGTTTCAAGGGCGACCAATTGTTCATTTCACCTGCAATCTGTACTTTTTTAGCATTAGGGAAACTGAATTTGAGTTCAACCGAAATTTTATTCGATTTTATCAACACAAGGTCGTACTTTTTGCCTTTAATAAAACAGGAAATCAGCCCTAAGAGCGGAGCATCCTTTTCGCTTAGAATACGCCAGTTCTTATTTTCATTTTTGACTTTAAAACCTGTTGAGACCTTAATTGAATCGGGATTATTTTCAATAAAAAAATCCTGAATTGGAATGAGCTGCTCAGCCGCATCGAGCCTGATATAGGAAAGCATACCCTGCGCCAAATCAGCCCCAGCATTATTTTTCAGCGCTGAATTACAGGAAAAGAGCAGCGGCAACAAAAGCAACAAAGTGTATTTTACCATTTTATTGTCATTTTATTTCTGGAATAGGGAATGCTGAATTGCTGCAGGCCTTTTTCGATTAGATTTTCACCTTTATTTTCATAGAAGGTGTCAATTCCGCTGATTGGCTGCAGTTGTCGCAAATCTTCAAAATCGTTTTTAATTTGAACTCCATCCAATTCTATCTTATCGGAACTGAATCCGTGAAAAACCACTTTAACTGTCTCGACAGTTGAATAATAATTTCCGCAGGCAGCTGTAATTGTAAGACTGTTAGAATCGAGGATTGCAAGGCGTTCTGAAAAAACTTCATTCAGATAATCGTTACTAATTCCGTCATCTTCATAAATTACAGTTCTTCCTTTTGCATTACCGTAAATATGCAGGGTGAGCTCCTTTGATGATTCATCTAAATGTTGCGTATTGGGCTGCATAGGAATGATTGCACCTGATTTTACAAAAACGGGCAATCTCCAAAGTGGCGATTCTATTACTATTTCCTGATTGCCGCTGTATTTTTTGCCTGTCCAGAAACAGTACCAATCGGATTCGGGCAGCCATACTTTTACATAATCCTTCGTACTGTCAACCGGGGCAATGAGTAGGCTGTCACCACATAAAAACTGATGCTGAAATTCAGCTTTATAGGTATTTTCTTCGAAAGCATAATCAAAAACCAAAGAGCGGTTGAGCGGCATTCCATTTTGTTGCGAAAGGCGCATCATGGAGTAAATATAAGGCATGAGTCGATAACGTAGCGAGATATAATTTCTGGCAATTTGTTCCACTTCTTCTCCGAAAGACCATGGTTCGGCATCTTTGGTGTTCACAGCAGTGTGCGCCCTAAAAAATGGCTGAAAAGCCGCCAGACTGATCCAACGGGCATACAGTGCAGGGCTTGCCTCGCCCGCAAATCCGCCCACATCGTTCCCACAGAATGAAATGCCCGAAAGGCCCAGACTATTGATAAGCCTTTGTCCAAGCATCAGATGGTCATCGCTCGAAACATTATCGCCTGTCCACAATGCTGCATAACGCTGTACACCGCTATAGGCAGCTCTCGTGAGTAAAAAAGGCCGCTCATTGGGCATTTCAGCTTCAACTCCTTCTCGTGTAGAACGTGACATTTGCATGCCATACACATTGCGGGCTTCTCTGTGCGTGGCCTCTGCGCCTTCCATTTCAAAAATCAGGTTATTAGGCAGACACTGCCCCCAGGCTGCGGGTTCGTTCATATCATTCCAAAAACCCTTTACACCAAGTTTGGTATAAAATGGCATAAGCCCTCCCCACCAACGACGAGTAGCGGCGGAGGTAAAATCGGGAAAATGGCTTTTACCGGGCCAAACTTCACCTGTATAGTTTTCCCCATCGGGATATTTTACAAAAACATCGGCTGCAATGCCCGAATCGTAAGGTGCATAGCCTTTTTTTACAGCAATGCCAGGATCGAGAATAACAGCAGTTTTTATGCCTTTATTTTTCAGATAGTTGACCATTTCGGCTGGCTTTGGAAAACGAAGCGGGTCGAAAGTGAAAGCCCTGTACTCCTCCATGTAGTGTATATCGAGGTAAATAACGTCGCAGGGAATTTCTTTATCACGAAAAGTATCTGCCAGCTGATAAATTTCCTTATCTGGATAATAACTATAGCGGCATTGCTGAAAACCCAGTGCCCATCGGGCCGGCATCGGCATAAAACCACATAGTTTGCTGTATTGTTCCAATATTTCAGCAATACTGTCTCCGTAAATAAAATAATAATCCAAGACGCCATCTTCGGCACTGAACCAGGAAAAACGGTCACTCGATGCGCCAAAGTTAAAAGTCGTTTTATGAGTATTATCCAAAAATATTCCATAACACAATCCGCCCTGAATGCCGATGTAAAAAGGAATAGAGGCATAAAGTGGGTCCTGATCGACTGCGTAGGCAAATTTATCGGTATTCCAGTTTGTATAGGCATGACCTCTTCTATTGAGCGGGCCAGTTTTCTCACCCAGGCCTACAAATTTTTCATCCTCGAAGAGTTTTTTGAAAACTGAAACTTCGGTTCCAATCCAACTTACAGGCAACCCATCGCAGTTTATCAACTGCCCTGAATGCTTATAAAAACTAATTTTTGCATTCGATTTGTCCAGTTCACAATTTAGGCTTCCGCTACTTAAAATGAGCTTATCTGCACTTTCTTCCAATTTATGGAGTCCTTCCACAGCATCGGTAACAACAGCATAACTTTTTCTATCGGCGAGGGGTTCTTGCGAAAAACGTAGCCTGATAACGCTATCCGTATAAAAATTGATGGCAGCATAGGCAAAATCTGAACTAAAATTCAGTCCCGAAGCTGTTTTACTGAAACTTATAACTTTACCAAAATTTCTGTTAAGACTGCCCATCAGATTCTTGTTTTTGATAAACATAGTTTAGATGATAATCTACCAGTCCATCAACTGGTTTTTTGACAATTTGCCCCACCGTAAGGCCTAGGTCAGCTGCTGCCTTTCTCAAAATATCTTCGAAATGATGGGCGATGGAGCCTACAAAACTAATCTCCGCTTCTATGGCATTTTTAAAACAAAAAACATGGGTTTCCATAAATTTTCTGACACCCTCATACACCATCGCTTTTATGAAAGGATCCTCACTATGCCTGGACAAAAAAGTGGCAAAAGAGGCGATATAAACATTTGCATGTGGCTCGATATATACCCTTGACAAGATTTCGTCTTTATTGGTTTTGTAAAGTTCTGTAAAATCCTTGTGCAGATGCTCGGGCAATTGTTTGTACAGATACTTGCTCAACAACTGCTTACCGAAGTAGGAGCCA
>JBILRK010000159.1:0-5507 GCA_044372705.1 Saprospira sp.
CTTTGAAAGTTTTCTGGCCAAGAAATTTGTTGCGCAAAAGCGCTTCGGTCTCGAGGGCGGTGAAACTACCATACCGGCACTCGATGCCATTATCTGCAAAGGAGCTGAACTGGGCGTAAAAGAAGTAGTCATCGGCATGGCGCATCGTGGCCGCCTCAATGTACTAGCCAATATCATGGGCAAGACCTATGAGCATATTTTTCATGAATTTGACGATGTAATGCCCGAGCAGGTTTTTGGCGGCGGTGATGTAAAATACCACCTTGGTTATTCTTCTGAGATGACCACCCCATCGGGCCAAAACGTACACCTGAAACTGATTCCAAACCCTTCGCACCTCGAGGCCGTAAACCCCGTGGTAGAGGGCTACTCCCGCGCAAAAGCCGATATACTTTACGGAAGCAATTTCGATGAAATCATGCCCATCCTCATCCATGGCGACGCAGCTGTAGCAGGACAGGGTATCGGTTTTGAGCTGGTGCAGATGAGTCAGCTCGAAGGATACTACACTGGTGGAACTATGCATTTTGTTATCAACAATCAGGTAGGTTTTACCACCGATTTTGAAGATGCACGTTCTTCTACATACTGTACCGGACTAGCGTCAGTAGTACAGGCTCCAGTTTTCCACGTCAACGGTGATGACCCCGAAGCGGTGGTTTTTGCTTCCTTCCTGGCGGCAGAATATCGTCAGGAATTCAATACCGATGTGTTTATCGACATGGTTTGTTATCGTAAGCATGGGCACAATGAAGGCGACGATCCCCAATTTACACAACCGCAGTTGTACAAATTTATCAAAGACCATTCAGACCCGCGCACAATTTATGTGAATCAACTTATCTCCCGTGGTGAGATTGAAGCTGCACTTGCCGAAAAATTGGACAAAGAATATGACAGCTTCCTTCAGGAGCGTTTTGATATGGTGAAACAGAAGGTAGCCCCTTACACTTATCAGGAGCCTGAGCTGGCTTGGCAAAAACTGAAAAAAACAACTACTGCCGAAGATTATGAGCAATCTCCAGAAACCGGCGTAAGCATAAAGGCGCTTGAAAATATACTAAACAGAATACAGCAGATTCCTGCCGGATTCAATATGTTGCCAAAGTTCAAACGAATATTGGGGAATGTGGAAAAATTGATCAGCGCAGGCAATTGCGACTGGTCAATGGCCGAGCATTTGGCCTACGGCTCTATCCTGCTCGAGGGTAAGGATGTGCGCATGAGCGGTCAGGATGTTAAACGCGGTACCTTCTCACACAGAAATGCAGTGCTTTACGATGCCGAAACCAATGAACAATATAACCGACTGAATCACTTGGGCGACAATCAGGGTCAGTTCCGTATTTACAATTCACTGCTTTCAGAATTCGCTGTTTTAGGATTCGAATACGGTTATTCTCTGGCAACTCCTGATGCCTTAGTACTTTGGGAGGCACAGTTCGGAGATTTTGTAAATGGAGCACAGACCATGATTGATCAGTTCATCAGTTCATCTGAGACCAAATGGGGTAAACAGAGTGGCCTGGTGATGCTGCTTCCGCATGGCTACGAGGGTCAGGGTCCCGAGCACTCAAGCGCCCGTATGGAACGTTTCCTGATAGCTTGTGCAGAATATAATATGACCGTTGCAAATGTGACAACACCTGCCAATTTCTTCCATTTGATTCGTCGACAGTTGGCACGTCCATTCCGCAAACCACTCGTGATCATGAGTCCGAAAAGTTTGTTGCGCCATCCGCTTTGTATTTCTTCTTTCAAAGATTTTACAAAGGGCGCTTTTAAAGAAATTTATGACGATGCTACGGTGAAAGATAAAAAAGCAGCTGCAAAAGTCAAAAAAGTATTGCTTTGCAGTGGTAAGATTTACTATGAACTAATGGCCAAAAAAGAGACAGACAAGCGCGATGATATCGCTATTGTACGTTTGGAACAGGTCTATCCTTTCCCCAAAGTTCAGATGGATGCAGTGATGGAAAAATACAAAGCAGCCAAATTCTGCTGGGTACAGGAAGAATCTTCTAACATGGGTGCCTGGCAATTTATTTTAACGAACCTCCGAAATTTTGATATTGAGCCGATTTCGAGAAAATCAAGTGCATCACCAGCCACTGGTTTCAAAAAACAACATGCTAAAGAAAGTGCAGAGATTATGGCGAAAGCTTTTTCTTAAAACCAGTATCTAGTATCAGGTATCAAGACAATTCAATTTTAAACACCTTAAAAGAAGTCTTGATACTATATACTTGATACCTGAAACTCAAAATTCTGACTTATAATTTCTAACTCCATCCTTCAAGATAAATGTCCATCATATTCATTCTGCTTATACTTCTAGGGGTATTATTTCAGGTGGTGCTTGTCATGGGCTTCCTTTTGCCCAGTGCTTGGCGGGTAGATCGCGAGATACTACTTCAGGGTGAGGCCGAAGATATATTTCCATTAGTTAACATTCCAAAAAATTGGCAGGAATGGTCGGTATGGAATATTGAAAATGGTATGAAATTTAGCCTCTCAGGCCCAACTGCAGGTAAAGATGCAGCCATGAGCTGGAAGGGAAATCAAATAAACGGTAAAATGACCGTCACAAAATCTGAAAACAACAAAACAGTTGAGCTCCTGATAGATTTGGAAAATGGACGATTTAAGGTTAACTCAATTATTGTCATTGATGGTTCTGTTCCAAATTTTAGTCAGGTAGCCTGGAGATCGGAGCTTAATATGTCAAAAAATTACAATCCTGTTTCCCGTTATCAGGCATATTTTCTAAAGAACTATTTCGATACCAGTATGAGCGAAAGTCTGAACGGATTAAAAGCACTGTTTCCTGATCAGGATCTGACTGAAGATTAACATAAAATTAGAAATTAGAAATCAGAAGGTTGAAATTACAATTATAATTTTAAGCTCTACCAATTCTAGGGACGCACAGCCTTCTACCTTCTACCTTTTACCCTCAATATGAATTACCTAGTCATCATGGCCGGCGGTGTCGGTAGCAGATTTTGGCCAGCAAGCCGTACAGCAAAACCCAAGCAGTTTCTCGATATTCTTGGACTGGGAAAATCGCTCCTCCGATTAAGCTTTGAACGATTTTTGGAACTCTTGCCCACATCGAATATTTTTGTGGTAACACATGCCGACTATGAAGACCTTGTTAAAGCGGAACTTCCAGAGCTCGACAGTTCACAGATTCTATGTGAGCCAAGCAGACAAAATACCGCACCTTGTGTGGCCTATGCAGCCTTCAAGATCAGACAGCTCGACCCAAATGCGAGTTTTGTAGTAGCACCCTCCGATCATCTGATATTGAAAGAAGCCGAATTTCTGAACAAAATAAAACAGGGACTAGACTTTGTAAGCTCGAATGAGGCGTTACTGACTTTGGGTATTAGACCCACACATGCGAATACAGGCTATGGGTACATAAATTTCGACAGTAAAAGAGGTGAAAATGAAATTTATACCGTGAACTGTTTTACCGAAAAACCCGACCTCGAAACAGCTGAAAGCTTTTTTAAAGGCGGACAACATCTATGGAATGCCGGAATTTTCCTTTGGAATGTAAATAGCCTGCTCAGGGCTTTTCAGAAATATCAGCCTTCGATGTACACTGCCTTCGAGAGCATTGCCTCAAAACTGAACAGCAGTGAAGAAAGGACAGAAATCAACAGGCTTTATCCTCAGCTTGAATCAATTTCCATCGACTATGCCATCATGGAAAAGGCAGATAATATTTATACTTTACCGGCCGATATCGGTTGGTCCGACATTGGAACATGGGGAGCTTTACATGAAATTTTGGAAAAAGATGGGAAGCAAAATACTGTTTTGGCCGAAAATGATAATCAGGTTATCCTGCAGGAAAGTGAAAACTGTCTGGTGAAATCTGCGAATCCAGACAAACTCATTGTTGTTGGGGGACTAAATGATTACATCGTTGTAGATGAAGCAGATGTGCTACTCATCTATCCTAAAAGTCGCGAGCAGGAGGTTAAGCCATTGCTCAAAGATATAGAAAGCAAATTTGGGGAGCGTTTCAGTTGATTTTATAGAAATTAATTACTATTGATGCCTCTTGTAAAAAGAGGGCACATTATTTTTTATTGTCAATACCCCCAATAAGATTATAAAAATCTCCCTCAGGCATTTTCTCTAGCAGTCTCTGTATCGCTAGCTGACTTCTTACGCCTTTTCGGCAATAAAAAATCACAGGAATATTTAGTGGGATTTCATCACTTCGACGAATCAAATCTTCGAGCGGTATGTTTATTCCACCTACATTGTACTGCTCATGTTCCTCCTGACTCCTGACATCGATAAGTTGGAAATGTATTTTACAATAAATTAAATCTAACAAACCGGAGTGGCTTATTTGCTGCATAAAAATATTAATTCTTGGGTGATTAAAACAATTGTTGAAGAAAGTGAATGATAAAAAATAGAGTTTGATAAGCTTAAAAACAGAAAATCTAAAGGTATTTTTTGTTTTAAGCTTATTAGCTAATGTTGATTATTGTCATTTATAAAGCTCGGGGAAATCTGTTTCTTTGCAAATAATACAACCATAAGTTTCATTTATGCCAACACCAAAAAATGCTTATATAGTTCGAAAATTTATATATAATTTTTAAAACAGTAATAATAGCATAAAAGTTTATTTAAATTCTTCAAATTGTTATAGTCTATGTCTATAGGTGCCATAGAAATAATCGTTTTATTCTATTTAAAATCATGCTTAAATTTGTATTATGATAAAACATTTTTGTAAAACAATAAATCTGCAATCTTATGATGAAGCATCTTATGATAAGTGGCCTGTTGCTTTCGGCAACTATGGCAATTGGACAGGAAAGCAAAGGCGAATGTCCAATGGGTCATGGATCGACCAAAAAAACTTTGGTAACCGAAAACCGTGAAGCAGCCATGAACAAAAATAAAACTTCTAATAGCAATAGCGGTTGGTGGCCCAATCAGCTTAATCTTGAATTGCTGAGACAAAATTCTGAAAAATCGAACCCTATGGGTGCTGATTTTGATTATCTCAAAGCCTTTAAAAGTCTCGATTATGAAGGACTTAAAAAAGACATCAGAAAGGTTTTGACCGAAACGCAGGATTGGTGGCCAGCCGATTTTGGTCATTATGGTCCGCTATTTATTCGTATGGCCTGGCACAGTGCTGGTACTTACCGTTCGGCCGATGGGCGTGGCGGTTCACGAGCAGGACAGCAGCGTTTTGCCCCGCTAAATAGCTGGCCCGACAATGCTAATTTGGATAAAGCGCGCCGTTTGCTTTGGCCAATCAAGCAAAAATATGGAAACAAAATCTCCTGGGCCGACCTCATGATTCTAACTGGAAATGTGGCCTTGGAAGATATGGGATTCCCTACCTACGGCTTTGCGGGAGGCAGAACCGATGTTTGGGAACCCGAAACCGATGTGTACTGGGGTTCTGAAACCAAATGGCTCGATGACAAAAGATACAGCGCCGATCGCAAACTGGAAAA
>JBILRK010000160.1:0-5496 GCA_044372705.1 Saprospira sp.
TAGGTATAACAGGCGGAATAGGCAGTGGCAAAACCACTGCCTGTCGTTTAT
Organism: Saprospira sp.; assembly: GCA_044372705.1. GTDB lineage: Bacteria > Bacteroidota > Bacteroidia > Chitinophagales > Saprospiraceae > Saprospira. Next base: position 52 of record JBILRK010000160.1, read on the forward strand.
TTGAGCAGTTGGGTGTTCCAGTCTATTATGCCGATGACAGAGCAAAATGGTTGCAGAACAATGAACCAAGTTTGATTAGCGAGATAAAAGAAATATTCGGCACCAACATCTATATCAATGGCGAACTAAATAAAGTAGCACTTGGAAAAATTGTCTTTTCTGACAAAAAAAAGCTCGAAGCCCTAAACGCTATCGTTCATCCAGCGGTTTTCAAAGATGCAGCCGAATGGCAGGAAAAACAACAAAAAACAGCTGTGGCTTATACCTTAAAAGAAGCTGCCTTACTTTTCGAGACTGGTTCATATAAAACATTGGACAAAATTATCGTAGTATCTGCGCCCCTTGAGCTTAGAATTGAAAGGGTAATGTCAAGAGACAAGCTTAGCAGAGAGGAGGTTATTAAAAGAATTAACAGTCAGATGCCACAAGAGGAGAAAGAAAAAATGGCAGATTTTGTTTTAAATAATCTTAGTCTTCAAGATTTGGAAAGAGAAGTATTAAATCTGCACCATTTAATACAAGATAAATATTGTTGAATATTAACTGATTAACACCCCTAAAAACAGTTAGATATGAAAAAGAAGCTTATTTTTTTCGGTATAATTGCCTTAATAGTTTCAATTATTGTAATCATCATTGTAAATTCTACCTTTTTAACGATCGATGCCGGTTTTAGAGGTGTAGTTTTTAGACCATTTTCCGGCGGATTAGATAAAAAACATGTTTATAAACCGGGATTTCACCTGATAGTTCCCTGGAATAAAATTTACATTTACGATGTTCGTGAGACCCAAATAGATGAAACAATTTCTGTTTTAGCCTCCAATGGCATGAATATCAAATTGAATGTCAGCGCAAGAATCAATCCCCTTCATAATAAACTGGGCGAAATACATGAACGATTTGGATTGAATTACCAAAACACCTTGGTAAGACCTGAATTGAGGGCATCTGTTAAAAAAATTGTTGGCAGATTTCGGCCCGAAGAACTTTATACCAGCAAAAAGGAAGAACTACAAGCAGAAATCATCAAAGATCTTTCTAAGGTTTTTGAAGCAAATTTTATCGACCTGCGTTCATTGATGATTAAAGATGTTGAACTGCCCGAGAATGCAAAAAAAGCAATAGAGGAAAATTTAGCAGAGGAGCAAAAAGTACTTAAATATGAATACATATTGGCTCAGGAACTCAAGGAAAAAGAGCGCTTGCTTATTGAAGCAACAGCAAAATCAGAAGCAAATGCCATACTTACAGCCGGACTAAGCGACAAGGTATTGGCAGAAAAAGGTATAGATGCCACTTTGAAACTGGCAAATTCTCCAAACGCTAAAATAGTAATTATTGGCAATGATAAAAATGGATTACCGCTCATTTTAGGCAATCAGTAAATGCTAAAAAATAAACCCCGATCAGTTCGGGGTTTATTTTTGGATAGTATTATGCAAGAGCATAGAGATCGACAGATTTTATCAGGTCATTTATCTCGCTCATCAGTTTTTTGTTATTTTCAATGGCCTGTTTTTTCTCGGCCGGCATTTCATATTTTGGAGCTGTTGAGGCATTTTCATTGGAAACTCCTAAAGTATCATTCAAAGCAGCATCTAAGTCATTGCCCTGATTCTTAAGCCTATTTAGCTCTTCTTCCAACTTAGCATAGATTTTCTTTGTCTTGAGGAAGGTCTCTCCAAATTCGTTTCGAATCTCTGCTGAAGCTGTTTTTAATTGCGCTGCAAAATCTTTGATCGCCGCCTTTAAGGCTTCAGCGTTGTTGATGTCGGTTTCTTGTAAACCGTCTTTCAGATTGATAAGTTTATTAAACTTTGCAATTTTTGCAAGGGTTTGTTTTATCGCATCAGAAACATTAGCAACTTCTGGCTTTTCTGGCTCAGATTCAGCTTCAACGCTATCTTTTTCATAAACCTCATTGGAACTTTCATCTACAGCGACATCTTCCATATTATCCTCCGGAAGATTTTCATTTACATCCACTTCTATTTCTTTAGAAGCTGCATCGAGTAGGGCTTCGCCTTCGATTGTTGCTTTAATTCTGAGTTTAATTTTTTCCAAAAGTGGAGTGGCCTTCAAAACCAATAATTCAGGTTTTAAACCACCTATTGTCAATTTTACATTCAATTCGGCAACACCATCATTACCCTTAGTTATAGTGATCTCAGCGCCTCCCGATTTTTTTAGCAAATGAAGTTTTTCTTTTTTGAGACGTTTCATCTCAAGTTTCATTTCATTCTCTTTTTTGAAAGGTATCGCAATTACTGCTTTTTTACCTTCCAATTTGTAATCTACCAAAAATATCACAGCCTTGGCTTTTTTCCATGCTGCTTTGTTTTTAAAAGCCTTTATATATTCGGCTTTTTTCATATCTTTTATTGAATCGAGACTTAATTCTTCGGCCATTTCGATTGTATTGTTTAAGTTTTATAATCTTTTTAAAAATCAGGGGGCAATTTAAGCATTTTATGCATATTAAACAACAGCAGATGGAACATATCTAGTAATTTCCAAGAAAATAATAAAAAAAGCGTTCGAAGAAATTCTCCGAACGCTTTTTAATAAGAATTATTAGCTTATTTACCTAGCGCACTTTTAAACAAACGATTCCAACGAATATTCCAACCGTCGTGAGAAAACCATATAAACAATGGTTTTCCAACAACATGATCATCGGGAACAAAACCCCATGAGCGGGAGTCTGCAGAATTATGTCTGTTATCTCCCATCATCCAGTAATAATCCATTTTAAAGGTATATTCATTTGTAGGAACGCCATTTATCTTAAATTGACCGTCGTTGATTTCTAATTTATTACCTTCATAAGCTGTTATAATACGAAGATAAAGCTCAATGTTTTTCATTGACAATGTAACTTTTGTTCCTTTTTTGGGCACCCAAATAGGTCCATAATGATCATTATTCCAATTGAAATTTTCATGATTATAAGGAAAAATGCCATTTTCATCCAACTCGCCTTTATCGGCCAAGACTCTGAAAAAAGTATCCAATACAGGAGCTAAATCTTTCTTCATTTTTTCAGCCTGTTCGGGTGAAGTGTGAACAATAGCCCTATCCGCTCTAGATCTTAGATCAGAGGTAATGGCATAATTCTTCTTGATATAAGCCATATCTATCAGCTTACCTGGCTTTGCAAGCAGATAATATTCATTTTGAACCCCTTTGATAAGAGGTGAAGGCTGACCGTTTACATATAGGTCACCATCGCGTACTTCTATACTATCACCTGGCAATCCCACACAGCGCTTAATGTAGTGATCACGCTTATCGACTGGTCTTACTGTAATCCTGTCCTTAAGATTAAGCTTCATATTTGCTCGTCTATCTTCACGCAGTTTCAAATCGGGAATTTTTTTAAGCAAATTGTAATAATCTTCGCTATAATTGGTTGTTTTTAAAGTAGTGTCACCTTCGGGATAATTAAACACTACCGGGTCGTATCTGTGAACAGATTGAATACGTGGCGCCCTGCGGTAGGGCCACTGAGGCCAAATCATGTAGCATTCCTTTCCTGTGATGGGCAAAACATTGTGCAACAAAGGAAATGAGATTGGTGTCATGGGCATTCTTGACCCGTAATGTACCTTTGAAACAAAAAGATAATCCCCAACCAATAGTGAACCTTCCATTGATGGCGTTGGTATTGTATAAGCTTCGATTAAAAACAGGCGTATAAAATGCGCCGCAAAGACTGCGAAAAGTATAGAATCGGCCCATTCTCTGAGCATGCCTTTTTTGGGAATCGGGTGCTCTTTTTCCAATCTACGAACCTCTGCTTCATTTTTGGATTTGATGGCAACTTTCAAATTCTTTCTAAATTCATTTCTTAACTCAGTTGCTGGTCCGATATATTTAAGATTTTTCGATAGACTAAAGCCCATGTAAGGAAACCAGGCAAAAGGAACTGCAATAGCTAAAACACTGTCAAGGAAAGAAAATCGGCTGAATGATTTATTTAAATCGCTTGCCATTGAGGCAATCACAAAAATATTAACAAGGGGTATGAAAAGATAAACAATCTGCCAGGCAGGCTTTCCAATTATTTTGTTCCAGATCATAAAATTCAAAACGGGCACATAAGCCTTCCAGCCTTGCTCGCCTCTTAGTTCAAATAATTTTGAAATACCTGCAAAAGGAAGCAAATAGGTCAATACAAAGAACAAAACATAATATAAAATATCCATATATTTTTAGATTGAATTAAAGCTTAAAGATTATTTTATTTTTTTTCTGTATGTTTTAAAAAATGAATTCCAGCGCATTTTCAAAACTCCCCAAAAAGCTTCGCTAAAGATTGCAGTGCTCATTTTAGAGGCACCTTCTTTGCGATCGATAAAGGTTATTGGAATTTCTTTGAGTCGAAAGCCTAATTGCCAGGCTGCAAATTTCATTTCAATTTGGAAGGCATAGCCTACAAATTTAATTTTATCAAAATCAAGACTTTCCAAGAATTTTCGGCTATAACAGACAAATCCTGCCGTAGAGTCTGAAACCGGCATCCATGTGACGATTCTTACATAGAAAGAAGCGCCGCGCGACATAAGGACTCTGTTCCAGGGCCAATCGACTAATTTGCCACCTCGAACATATCTTGAACCTATGCTCACCCCTACTTTCTCGGCCTCGCAGGCAATTCTTAGTCTGGACAAATCGGTGGGATTGTGAGAAAAATCGGCATCCATTTCAAAAATGAATTGATAATCACGCTCCAAAGCCCATTTAAAACCGGCAATGTATGCCGTGCCCAAGCCTTGTTTACCACTACGCTGAAGCAAATGAAGTCTTTCAGAAAACTCAAGCTGTAATTTTTTGACAGCATCTGCAGTCCCATCTGGAGATCCGTCATCAACAATTAGAATATGAAAAGGCATTTCGAGTCCAAAAACAGTTCGAATGATTTTTTCGATGTTTTCGATTTCGTTATAGGTGGGTATTATGACTATATTATCGGAGTCCAAAACAGTAATTTTAAATAAAAAAATGCCATAAAGGCACAAATATACATTAACAAAATGAATTTATTAAAGTCATTAAAATATAATTAACAGCTAATCTGCATTCCTATAAAAAAAATAGATGCCCCAAATAAGCATAAGCAAATAAAATAGGCAATTGACCGATTATCATACCAATAATTAAGTATCTGAAAGGAAGCCTTACAACAGCAGCAATGACACACAAAAGATCGATTGGTGCGATTGGGGTTAAAGACCAAATAATAACAAACCAAACAGCACGAGGCTTACTAAGCATAAGTTCTATTTTTGCTGTCTGTTTTGGATAATTTCGATTAAAATATTCGCTTAGACCGCTATGTCCGGCAAAAAAGTAAAAAAAAGCTGCTGATAACAGTGTGGAAAGAAGTACCAATAAAACAATTAAAACCTTAAGATTTGAAAACAGCATAAAACCTAAAAA
>JBILRK010000161.1:0-5490 GCA_044372705.1 Saprospira sp.
CCATCTTAATTTTAAAGTCCTTTTACCCTTACAAAATTGAAACTTTCTTCAAGATAGCGTCCATCTTTATTGCCTTCAATACGGGCCTTGAAACTATCAGCTTTGGGAATGCTATATATAATCCTTTGAGGGAAATCATGTTTAGGGTTTTCAAAAACTAATTCATTGTTTTTCTTTTCTTTGTATTTGAAAATTACTTGTTCGTTTCTATTTTGATTTTTTACCGAAACTTTGTATTCTATTTTGTTTCTGCTCAATTCCAATAACATCGTTTCTGAAAAAACGCTGTCTTTGTCAACAAGCATAAAACTTCTTCCTACATAATTTCCATCTTTATTTTTTGTCCAAATTTCATAAAGCTTGTTTTCCTTTGTTTCGTAAATCCAATGTCCAACATAACAATTCATTGCTCTAAATTCTGAGCCTATGATGGAATGGCATGAGCCAAATAAGATTAAAAACAAAAGGGATAAAAAGATATTTTTAAGGATGTTCATTCGGTTTATCTTTTGCGAAGCAACTCATTTTATAATTTTTATCTAATAATGCTTATTTCCCCTGTCTCTACCCTATTACTCCAATTTTGAGCCCTGTCTTTGATTCTAATGGAAAATACTGTAGATTCAGTAGTATTGGCAGAGTTTAGAATAATGATATTTTTCAAAACAAGTTGTAATTGTCCCTGAACGATCAGGCTTGTACCATTGGGCGATCTGGGCGAGAGATGATAGCCAAAAACCAGATTTTGTGGGTCACGGTTATCTATTATTTCAATCACTGTAGAGTCAGGACTTTCTGTTCCTAAGTTGCCATCTCCATCCCGATAAGAAACTGTAAATACCAGTGAATCGGTAAATTCTTTAATCTCCGTTTTGTTAACCGATAGTAGTTCAATGCTAGGCAGATCTGAAATTATGAGATTGTCTTTCTTTTTACAGGCAAAAAACAAGATCAAAAGAAATATTATAGATATATACTTAAACATAAGATATTTTGTTAAATACTAAATTGAATCAAATAGTACAATATAAATCAAGTCTTGATAATTGATACTTGATGCTATGTGCCACTATTGTAAAATCATTGAATAATACAGGATAAATGCAGGCTGAGCACTTACCTGCGGTATCTCGGTTGCGGTAGGATGATCGCTATCTTTAACATAGGTTCGAATGTAAATAATGTCGCCAGCCTGGAAACCTAGAGCTGCTGGATTGATTGTGACCTTGTGGGTGTACATGAGTGGAAAGCCAACATTGATACTGCTAAAAGCAAAATTAGACAAGAGCGGACTAAAAGGATTGACTGTCAGGTTGCGCGTAACAGCATTTGTAAAGTCAAAAGGAATTTTAGAAAACTTAATCTGATTCACTGTCAGCGCATTTCCAAAAATGGTATCTCCTGCAGCTGTTTCTTCGAGATAACAGAAATAAATATCAATATCCTGAGAAACTGGGGCCAAAAATGGCTGATATATTTGTCCACCTCTAATTGTGTCAATCCGTTGATTTCCCTGATTGGGCAAGTATGCCAGAAGCCCGATACCGCTTGGTTGTAAACTGCTCTGTGTTGGATTTGTCCCAAAAATATCCTTTGCTCCAGAATCGATCCAGGCGCCTATTTTATTCTGAACATGCTGTGGCAGTGCATTGCCGCTCGATGGCATGCGTTCGAAATTTGGTGGATTGTGCTCGCTGATTCGTTTCCAAAGCATTGATTTTGACTTATCACCCGGAAAAACCCTAAACTCAAGTGGATTTGTAGGATAGTTTTTTACTATGCCATGTCTCACAAGGGTATTGTATGAACTTTGAACAGTTCTGAAATCTGGTTCGAAGCTGCCGTCGTGACAACCAGGCACATTGCAGGATTTGCTCAAAATATGGTGCTGTATTCCCAAAAATGTATTTGAATCGATATCAACCTGCGGAATCTGATTGCTTGGATAGCTAAGCGTGTCAAAGGGGTTGAAAGGCATTGGCGGCTCTTTGTCGCAACCCGAGGGGATTGTTAAAATCGCTGCAAACAAGGCAATTATGAAAATGAAACTGATGAAACGCATACTAGATGAAAGATGGAAAGATTTGAAGAGGAAGTTTCAGATTTCTTCTCGTCCAAAAGACGAGACTAACTTCTAAATTGATTAAACAAAGGCCTGCAATAATGGACTACCATTTAAATATCCAGCTGGAATGTCTGGTAAAAATCCAAGAATATGAGCAATAGTAGGAACCACATCAATAGCCTGCCCGACAGGATTTGAAAGAGATCCGACTGTCTGATTCTGTACTACTTTTCCGCTTGGACCAACAACAAGTGTAAAAATTCTTCTGGAATTATCATCGCCGGTATGATCAATTGCTCTCAGTCCGTTATTGTCTACAATATTATTTGGTTGTAGATTTCTACCATGCTCGGGCATGCAAATCAGGATGGTATCATTAGCCAAAACCGGATCGCTCTGTATTTTGTCCCAAAGCCACCCTACTCCATAATCGGCAGCGTGCAACGCCCCGAGATGCGATGAATAATTTTGATGACAGATATCGGAATTGAACGTATTGATGACCATCAACTCAGGTTTAAAAGTTTCCATCACCTGCCAGGCTGCTGCAATATTGATGAGGTCGCCGGTAAGGAAATTAGAATTATTACCTGGAGTAGGTAATGGTAACTGCCCATTCGATGCCTTAGCAACTGTATCTAAAATGAATTGACGTATTAAATCCCTGTCTCCATCAGTATTGAAAATTCCGGGAAGATCGGCAATGGTTTTATCAAAATTATTATTGAGGAAATTTTTAATTTTATTTATTCTGGCCACATCATCGGGTTGATAATTTACGGCCTGATTAAAAGCTGTAAGTCCCAATTCAAGCACAGAAGCCGGGCGCATATAATTGGCTCCATAAGTTGGACCATAAGAAGGATGTGCACTAAAATTTAACGAGCTGTATGGACCCAAGCCCTCCGATAACCACCAGGCATTCAGGGCAGATTCCCCAGGACTGTTATGTTTTCGGTAATATTCAAAAATGGTCGGAAATTCTGGATTTGTATTCAGATTGAGTCCAGTTTCAGTGTATCTACCTGTGATGGCAACCGTATGACCGTTGTAATGACCTGTAGGTCCCTGTGCATAGCGAACTTCTTTGAATAAGGTGCCTTTTTGCTGCAAAGGATTAGCTAAAATTGGCGTCCAGGGGCTATGTACCAACTGATTGGAAGGTGTTGCACCTGTAAGCATATTGGGCATAATGTTACCGCTGGAAGAAAAACCACTTTGTGCTGATACATATAGTTTATCAACAGTTTCCTGATTGCGCAGGCCACCAGCAAATAAAACAAAAACAACATGATTGGCAATTCTTGTTCCCGACGCGGCAAAAAGACGACCAGTTGGCAATATATAAGGTGCTACTATACTTACGCCTGCAATTAAACCTGTGTTTTTTATAAAATCTCTACGCTTCATAGTTCGATATAAGGACTGAAATAAATGATTTGAGAAATTTTTTAGTAAAACTTATACTCGTTACTTTCTGCAAAAGCAGCATAAATAAGTTTTGGAGTCAGCCCAGGGTCATTTACAATCTCTTCCGCAAGAAATTTAGCCTCGTAAGGACTTGGTTTTCTCAAATAAAAACGGATATAAGTTTCTTCTACAAATTTGGGAATGTCGGCTCTCATATCTGCATCTGTGGGTATATTTACGCCGGCAGAATTGACATAATTATTTATAATTAGATTATCGGCTACCTGTTTGTCGCCCATTGCCATGCGTAGTTCGCTCAGCTCATTGCTTTCCTGCAATGAAATACTCGACTGAAACAGGTTAGAATACAGAATGGAAATAAATTGAGCCGATGATTTTTGCTTGTTTTTTTCGCTGTTATTTTCATAGACTACTTCATTGCCAACATCGTAAATGTAGCGATAGTCTTTTTTGCAAGAAAGAAGCAAAAGAACAGTAAATAAAGACAGAATTGATATTTTCATAATTTGGTTGTTATTTCATTAAAAACCGGCATATTCGTCGGATGAACAAATCATGCGTTGTAAATCTTTAAGACTTTTAGAGCCGTTTGATAGATTTAATGTGTAAGTGTTCATTTCTACAGAGCTAGGAACTCTGTTCAATAAATGGCGATAACAATCTATAACGAGGCCTTCGTAAAATCCAGGAATTGTGGTTATAATGTTAAGAAAATCGTTTTTGCTGCTGCCATCGCGCATGAAAACCCTCGCCGACTGACCGTTCGACATGGTTTCACTATTGCTAAGTTCCAAATCGGTCGGTAATCGTTTCAGGTAATTTTCGAAACAGGCAATTACAAAATTGGTGACACCCATATTGATCTGGTCGTAGTAATAGTTATTAGCCAAACGTTTTTTGTATTCATTTATACTGATAGTGCCGCTGTGATAGGCATTGGAAGCATCTCGAACCAAGGTCATTTTCAAAACCTCATAGGCCCAATATGACGATAAAATGGAGTCGCCGTTAGCAACAGCCAATGACCTGAAATAGTTGAGACTATTAATAGCTTCTACATTTGCGAGCGAATCGAAAATGTTGTCAAACATTGGAGCAATATAAATATTGTCGAATTGTTTCCGGTAATCTGAATCAATTTGAAGTTCGGCTATGAATGCAGCTCTTGCCGCTGAGTCTAAACCATTGTTTTTCAATTGCTGCACCTTGCTGTCGCGTTCGGCGGGAGATGGCTCGCTGCCGATAATGTCAATATATGCTTTTGTTACAAAGGACTGAATCTGCAATGTAGTGACTGACTCGTAATATGGCACCCTGTTATCTGGAATAACGATATCTTCAGTCTTTTTGCATGATACAAAGACTAATAAATATGAAAGAAATAAAAATGATATAAGCTTACTATTATTTGACATAAAACTTAGTTTTGAATCAGCCAAATATATGTTTTTTAAGTACAATAAACAAGTCAATACAAGCATTTTAACATTTGCAATACGACGCTTTGTTATTTTTTTTGGAAAGGCTGCTCAACTTAATTTTTAATTTATATCTTTGCGAAACTTTTTATTAACACTTTTAAAAACCATTTTTACAATGCCATATCTGTTCACATCAGAATCGGTTTCGGAAGGACATCCCGATAAAGTATCCGATCAAATTTCCGATGCGCTTATTGACAACTTTATGGCCTTTGACCCAACGTCAAAAGTTGCCTGCGAAACTTTGGTAACTACAGGTCAGGTCGTATTGGCTGGTGAGGTAAAATCTAAACTTTATCTCGATGTTCAGACAATTGCCCGTGAAACGATTCGTCAAATCGGTTACACTAAGTCTGAGTATATGTTCGATGCAAATTCATGCGGTATTCTTTCTGCCATTCACGAACAGTCTTCTGATATCAATCAGGGTGTTGAGCGTAGCAATCCTGAAGATCAGGGAGCTGGTGACCAAGGTATGATGTTTGGATATGCTACAAAAGAAACCGATAATTA
>JBILRK010000162.1:0-5484 GCA_044372705.1 Saprospira sp.
TTTAATATAACCCAATAATTATCCTAATGTTTGTGTGGCGATTCCTCAACATGCCAGTGAATCATATAACGGCCCAAGATGATAGCCGCCAAAAGGGTGATAAAAGTGAAAATAGCCAATGTTTCGTCCATGCGTTGCATTAGAAAAAAGTCATACAACCCGTGAACAAGGGTGGCTAATAATAAACCACTTATCATATAAAGACTTCTGTTATTAGGCAAAAACTTAGCTTTCCCGACAAAGTATCCCATTATTACTGCAAATGACGCATGCGCAGGCACAGCGGTCAACATCCTCAGGTAAGCCACATTATAAGCCTGTTCGGAGGTTTCCTGTCCAAAAACATATAATACATTTTCGAAGCTTGCAAAGCCCATACTTATCATTACCGAATATACAATCCCATCCATTGGCTCACAAAATTCTTTTTTAGGAAAAATGTAATAGCGCAGAAAAAGGTATTTTGAAAACTCCTCACTGAATCCAACGACAAACACTGCGAAAATAAAAGTTTTAATGACATCTGGACCATCTTTATAGCCCATCTCCATGCCAATTGATTCGAGAATTATAGCAGGAAGAATGCTCAAAATACCAAAAAGGAAGCAGACTATTAAATATTTATGAGGTTCTGGTTCGTGCTTATCTCGCCACCAGATGTAGTAGCTTATGATAAGTCCCGGAAGTATTGCCAGGGCGAGTAAAGTATAGGTGGCCATAGTTGCTGGTTTAAGGGAAAATATTTTCTTTGAAAAAGGTCAATGAAAGTCAATATGGAAAATATTTTCTATTAAAATGAGGTTATTTAGCAAATATTTTCTACTTAATTGTAATTGGTTCAATTGAAGTCCCGTCAATTTACAAATCGATCAATGTGCTTCCAACCAATTCTCGCCGGTATCAATTCCTACCACAATTGGAACTTTCAGGCCAGGTAGGGCATTTTTCATTGAATTTTCAATAATTGTACGAACCTTTTCCAGTTCATCTTTTGGCACATCGAATACAAGTTCGTCATGTACCTGCAGAATCAGTTCTGTTTTGAATCCACCACGGTTCAGTTCATTGTAAATTTTTATCATAGCCAATTTTATCATATCGGCTGCAGAGCCCTGTACAGGTGTATTGATCGCATTACGCTCAGCATGTGAGCGCATCATGCCATTGCGTGAGTCAAGATCGCGCAGATAACGGCGGCGTCCGCAGATTGTCGTTACATAGCCATTTTTTCGGGCCTCATGTACCACATCTTCCATGTACTTTTTCAACCCGCTATATTGGTCAAAATATTGCTTTATAAGCTCCGATGCCTCTGCTCTTTTTATGCCAAGCTGCTGCGAAAGTAACATAGCGCCTGCACCATAAATTATGGAGAAGTTCACCGTTTTGGCATTATAACGCTGTTCTTTTGTCACTGACTCGAGCGGAACACCATAAATTTTTGCGGCAGTAGCCTGATGGATATCGTGTCCGTGACGGAAGGCATCGAGCATAGCTTCTTCACCACTTAGTTCGGCTATAAGGCGCAATTCAATCTGCGAATAGTCGGCGGCAAGCAGCACATAATCTTTACTTCGGGGTATAAATGCCTTTCTTACTTCGCGTCCGGCTTCACTTCTTATTGGTATATTCTGTAGATTAGGATTGTTAGAACTTAGTCTGCCTGTATTGGTGAGTGCCTGATTGAAAGAGCTGTGAAGGCGAGCGCTGTGCTTGTTCACCAATCGTGGAAGAGCATCGATATAGGTCGATTTCAATTTGGTCAGCTGTCTGTACTCCAAAATTCTTTCAACTATGGGATATTTTGTGGCAAGTTCTGACATAACTTCTTCATCTGTACTGTACTGACCTGTTTTGGTTTTTTTCCATCGGTAAGGAATTTTCATTTTATCGAAAAGTACATCACCAATTTGCTTTGGCGAATCGAGATTCAACCAAGGAGTTTCTGCAGTTTCGAGAATTTCTTTTCGAAGGACTTCTATATCTTTTTCGATCTTCAAGCTGTAATCGGCCAAAAAAGGAGTGTCTAGATTTACACCATTCCATTCCATATCGGCCAATACTTTGATAAGTGGCTCTTCTATTTCAAGATAAAGCTTTCGAAGTTCACCTGCTAAAATTCCATCCAATTTCTGTTTCAATTGCCAGGTGATATCGGCATCCTCGGCAGCATATTCCTTCAATTTTTCGAGCGGAACATCGCGCATGGTGATTTTTTTCTTGGCTCCTTTGCCTAAGAGGTTTTCAATTGGAACAGGAGAATAGCCCAGATAGCTCTCGGCCAGATAGTCCATGCCATGTCTTTGGTCGGGCTCAAGAATATAGTGCATAATCATGGTGTCCCAAATCCTTCCCTTAACTTCGATACCATACCAACGAAGCACCAACATATCGAATTTAAGATTTTGCCCGATTTTGTCAATGTTTTCATTTTCGAAAAGTGGTCGGAACAATTCCAGATAAGCCTTTGTTTTTTCCTGATTCTCTGGGAAAACTACAAAATATGCCTCTTGTGCCTCGATAGAAAAAGAAATGCCAACCAATTCAGAGCCTATTTCCAATCCGGTAGTTTCGGTATCAAAACAAATTTCTTTTTGCGAGGAAAGTAATTTTACCAGGCCTTTCATTTTGTCTTCATTATCGACAAGATGGTATTTATGCGGCGTATTTTCAACAGTTTTGTTGACCAAATGAGCATTTGCTGCCATCGACACCTTTTTCTCGGGCTGTTCAATTACATTGCCGAACAAATCAGTCTGAACCGGGGCATCGCTGTCGCTGTTTTCTAATGCGCCTAAATCTTTACCTAAGATTTTCTTGGCCAGAGAACGGAATTCCAATTCCCGAAACAGTTCTGTTAATAGCTCTTTGTTGATAGGGTCAATCTGATAAACGGTCGAGTCGAATTGAATGGGTACTTCGGTGTCTATTCTTGCCAATTTTTTTGATAGCAACGCAATTTCTTTATTTTCAAGCATTTGAATTCGTTGCTTCTCTGGCAGTTCGGCTGCGTTTTCAATTATACCCTCAATTGAGTCATATTTTTCAATCAGTATTTGAGCAGTTTTGGGTCCGATTCCTTTTACACCCGGAATATTATCTACGGCATCACCCTGCAGACCAAGCATATCGACCACCTGTTCGACTCTTTTTATACCCCAAGTGGCGCAGATGTCCTCTTTTTTCAATAACTCTACCTCATTGCCCATTCTACCTGGCTTGTAAAGGAATATGTTATCGGAAACCAATTGTCCATAGTCCTTGTCAGAGGTAATCATGTACACTTCAAATCCTTCATTTTCGGCCTGTTTTGCCAAAGTTCCAATGACATCATCCGCCTCATACCCCTTGCAGCTAACAACAGGGATGTTCATGGCTTCTATAATTTTTTTGATGTAAGGGGTCCCAATAGTAATATCTTCAGGCTGTTCATCACGGTGCGCCTTGTAGGGTTCGTACATATCATGTCTGAAAGTTGGTCCTGAAAGATCAAAGGCAACCGCAATATGTGTGGGTTTTTCATTTTGAATAACATCCCATATTAGAGAAGTGAAGCCATTTACACAGGAAACATTCACGCCTTTTGAGTTGATTAGTGGCCTTTTGATAAAAGCAAAATGTGCTCTGTAGATAAGTGCGTATGCGTCGAGGAGAAATAATTTTTTTGACATGGAAATTAGATTTTAGACTTTAGACATTCAGACACTAGACCCTGAGACTATAGGCTACTTTTAGAAAAATAAATTTGTATCCAATAAGTATCGGAATAAGAAATCAATGTATTATTAAGGAAGATTTCTTAAGATTTAAATGACATTTTTAAAGACGCATCAATTTTAAGGAAAATTGTTAAAATTATCAACTAATATTACCTTTAATCTTTAGCGTTCAATTTCAATTGTACTAATTTTATTTCAATTGGAATTGAACTCATTGAACAACAGCTATTTTTAAATTGTTTGACCTGAATTGACCTATCTTAATCATAAGAAAATTGAAAACTATCGAAAGCTATGAAATATTTCAGCGAATCCTACAACAGTTTTTTCAAAGAATTAGCTGCCAATAATAACCGCGATTGGTATCATGCCAACAAAAGCCGTTATGAAAAAGAAGTAAAAAAGCCTTTCGAGGCATTTGTTGCCGATCTCATCAGTGAAATGGCAAAATTTGAACCCCAAATGAAACAGCTGCAGCCCAAAGATGCCATTTTCAGAATTTTTAGAGATACGCGTTTTTCTCAGGATAAGACACCATATAAGCTATATTCATCGGCAGTGCTTTCTCCACTTGGTAAAAAAGATATGGAGATGCCAGGAACTTACATTCAGTTTGGAGTAGGGGAGATCTGGATTGGTGGTGGTTCCTATATGCCATACAAAGAGCAAATCGAAAAAATAAGAACGGCCATGATACAATCGCCCGAAACTGTTGAAAATCTTCAGTCGGGTAAGGAATTTATAAAATACTTTGGCGAATTACGCGGCGAAAAAAACAAACGTCTTTTGAAGCCTTTCAGTGAGTGGGTGGATAAAATGCCATTGATTGCTAATAAACAATTTTACTATATGGCCGAATACAACGATGATGAATCGCTTATTTTACGTGATGACATCCTCGACTTAGTTATGAAGCACTATTTGGCTGCCAAGGCTTGGCAGGACTTTTTGAGGGCAGCTATCAGTGGATAATTAAAAAGGAAGAAGGCTTAATTTAGAAATCAAAAGTCAGAAATCTGTAATTATAAATTTGCCTAGAGTTGGTAATTAGGAACATAAAAGTCCCTAGTAGGAAGGAAACAGATAAAAGTCAAAATAAAAGAAAATTACAAAATTTTAAATTTTCTCTGCTGCTATTGTTTCCAACACCTGTGGATATTTTTCTAAGAAATATTTCCAATAATGACTTCTGATAAAACTTACCGATTTTCCGAATTTTCCGGGTTGATGAAAATGCAGGGTTACTTTGGTAAATAAAAACAGGTTTGTTTCTTCGATAGAAGCTATGCTATCGTGAGTATATTTAAAGTTTTGGAAAAAATTAGAAACATACAGATGTGTATCTGTAATGCCTACCCATTTACAACTGCCAAAAAGGAAATATAAAACAGCAAGCACCAGTAGAAAAAAACTAGCCACTAATGACTTTGCAGCCATAGGACTGAAAGGTTCCTTCAGACTTTCCAAGGGTGAAACAATTACCAATAGCGTAATACCACCCATTATGATGATCCACAGCAGCGGAAAGGCTAGCTTCAGTAAAAAGGTCCAACGGGAAGAAACGGTTTGAACTTTCATTATATCTATTAACTAAACTTTTTAGCCCCGTTTCTTGATATTAAATTTCTTGGCCTCACCAAAATCGAAGATAAGAGAGAAGCGTAGGGTATTATCCAATGGGTTGCGCTGAGCCGCAATAGCCGGAATCAGATAAGAGAAATTGATATTAAAAATATTGTATCTGATGCCCAAACCAACGGTAAAA
>JBILRK010000163.1:0-5472 GCA_044372705.1 Saprospira sp.
CATAAAAGTAGCTACCTCCTCATTTTCGAAGGATTCCTTTTCCATCACATGGCACCAATGACAGGTTGAGTAACCAATGCTTACCAAAACGGGCTTATTTTCTGCCCTGGCTTTTTCAAATGCTTCCTCGCCCCAGGGATACCAATCGACGGGATTGTGAGCATGTTGAAGCAGATATGGACTAGTTTCTTTTGAAAGCCTGTTTGTATGTTTCATTGTTCTTTATTTTAATAAAAAAGCCGCGTAACTCAAAAGGAATGGGCGACGCGGTCATATCTTCAATAGATTGCTGATTACATTTTTTGCAAAAGCAGCTTTCCGATAAGTGGATCTGCCATGATAATTTTAAGGTTAGGATTACTGGAAGCTACCAAATCCTGCGCCATTGATAACCTGATATCATTAGGGATAAATTCTATTTTGATAAATTCCTTAATATTATCCAATTGTTCCTTGCTTGGTTTGATATTGTTAATTGTCAGATAATTTACCAAACGGGTACAAAGTGTTGCCAGAATATCAACCCTTAGCGTTCCTTTCGATACAATGCTTTGCAATTGGTCAAGCACATTGGTTTTGAAATTTTTTGCATTGATGATTTCCTCAGGGGTAATCAACTTAGAAAGATTGTTGTTGACAAATGACATAAAAGAGGCCACTGTATTGGAATCGAGGCAGGAATCGGCCAGCATTTGAACCAAAGCAAGATTTTTGTCGAGTTCTTTAATACCGATGATAGATTCAAAAAATTGAACCAGTGTTCTGGGAGTGGTTCGGTCACCATTTACCACTTCAGGGTAGGTGAGTACAAAGTTGATACCTCTTTCATCAATGCCTTGAAGCTCGGCCCATTTGGCCCACTCTTTTACATCGAATTGCATGGTAATGTGCATCATACGCGTGAGCATGGCATCGTCCATTGGTGTTACGGAGTAATCTCCGCCATCGGGATTTGCTGTCAGAATGATGTGCCAACCCTTGGGCAGTTTCCAACTTACGAGTTCATAATTCTGCAGTAGCTGCATGATGCCCCTTAGGATACGGTCATCTGCTCTGTTCACATCATCAATCAGTAGAATGCCTGGGCCTTCTTCCTGAGGAACCCAATCGGGAGCAGAAAAAAGTGTTTTGCCCTCGGCTGTGATGCGCGGCATGCCAACAAGGTCACCCATCTCCTCAAATTGTGCTGGCGCGATATAAGCAAATTTGTAATTTTTATTTTGGGCCAGCGCTTCAATCAATTGCGTTTTTCCGATACCGTGCTTGCCCCAAATACAGAGGGGAGATTTTCTTCTGCCCAAGGATTCACTACGCTCATTGGCAGTGAGAACATGCTCTAAAAATGAAAGAATTTCACTGGCATTGGTTTGGGTACCGTAATAAAGATAGTTGTGACCGCTTTTTTTATTTGACATTATAGGTGGTTTAGAATCGGTGTAAATTGTTAGTTGAGTACAAAAAATTATGTTATCAACCTTCAATTTTTTTAGTCAGATTGACAATGTCATCAGCAAGAATTTGCAGTTTTTTATTCTCTTCCGACAATTTGGTTTGGTTGCCCTCGTTTTCTTTGATACTTTTCTCGAGGCGTTCTTTTTCTTCGCTCAGACGAGTTATTTCATCGTCATGTTCTTTATTTTTTGATGCTTTTTTAAGTTCATCAAGCGTTTCGTTCAATTTATTGAATACCTGCTTGTATTCGCCCGAGTTTACTTTTTTGGTTTCGCTTTGGAAAATATCGCTTACGGCCATACCCAACTCTTTACCTTTGCTGAGTAGATTGTTGCGAAGTTTAATATCATCGGGTTTGCCAAAAAAGCTGACATAAACAACCCAGCCGATAACGGCAAGAACGAGCAGATAAAGAAGATTTTTGATCATTGGGACAGGAATTTGGTGTTTGATAATTCGCTAACAAATTTATTTATCTTGATGTTCCGCTGTGGCGGTTTTTTTATTTTTAATTGTTTCAATAATGAAACGGGGACGGGCTTTTACTTCTTTGTAAATTTTTCCGACATATTCTCCAATTAGGCCAATACTTACAATCTGTATGCCTGAAAAAAAGAAAATAGGAATAACTGTGGACGCCCATCCCTGAATGGTTTTGCCATAAAAAACAGGAATTATTGCCAAAACGGCCAATAAAAGAGAGAAAAATGAGACAATAACGCCCATGATAAATATTAGCCTCAAAGGATAGGTGCTGAAGGAGGTGATACCATCCCAAGCAAAGCTGAGCATTTTTCGAAGCGGATATTTTGTTTCGCCGGCAATCCTTTCTTTACGGTCGTAAATCACCTCGGTTGAGGCAAAGCCAATGATTGGAAACATACCCCTTAGAAAAAGATTCACCTCACCAAAAAGTGCCAGTTGATCGGCCACCACTCTGTCTATAAGCCTGAAATCTGCATGATTGTAAATTGTTTTTACCTTCATGCGCTGCATAAAACGGTAGAACATTTGAGCAGTAAATTTCTTGAAAAAGGTATCGGTATTTCTTTTGTTGCGAACGCCATAAACCACCTTGAAACCCTCGGCATGTTTGTCAATCATGGTCTCAATAACACTGATGTCATCCTGCAAATCGGCATCGATGCTGATCATGCAATCGCATTCGCTGCGCATAGTCATCATGCCGGCCATGAGCGCATTCTGATGACCAAAATTTGTGGCCAGTTTTATGCCTTTGACCCTAATGGGATTTTCTTCGCAGGCTTTTTCAATTAGCGACCAGGTTTTGTCTCGACTACCATCGTTAACAAAACAAACAAAGCTACTAGCGTTTATCTTTCCTGATGAAATCAATTTTTCCAAAAGCCCCAAAAGGGTAGGGCAAGTCATGGGAAACATTTCTTCCTCGTTGTAGCAGGGAACAATGATTGCCAACAATGGTGCTTTTGAATTTTCGGGCATAGCTTTATTTTTCGCAAATATAAAAAAAATCTAGTTCCCTACTAAAAATATTCAGCAGCATAGTTTGCTCAAAAGGAAAGACTATCTGTAAATCAATATTTTAATTTAATGAAATTAAATTTCTTAGTAGACCACTGCCTGAAAATGCATATAATCGTTGTCCTTGTTTCGGCCCTGATTGTGCCAGCCATGTTTTTCTAAAATATCGAAAAAGGCACTGTATGGAGGTTGATTGAAGAGTGCGTTTTGTCCATTGTCTGCCAAAAGATTTAGTTCGGAAGCAAAATCAACCGCACAACCGTAGGCATGAATCGATGCACTGCTTGAACCCCTCATTTTACGGAAAACAAAACCACCTGCATAAAGATCGATACCTAGTTTCTTAATCAAATCTAAACCATAAAAATTAAGTACCTCAGTTAGCGCTGCTATGAAGGAATCTGCGACGGCTTTGTGCAAATAAACCTTGTTGGTTTTGCCACCATTGAGCGGGAAAGGCGTACTTCGGCTAACTATGTATTTTGCGGCGAAGGCTTTTCTTTGAGGATCGGCAGCATCTTCATTTGCAGGTAGTAAACTTGCGTCGATATAGCCATATGCTTTATCCAATGCCGTTTTGTTCATGCCTGGACGAGCAATCTGCGATTTTCCATTTAGATAGCCATCTACGCCCGCATCTTTTAAATATTTATCATTCTCATTAAAGCTGCTTACCTTTGTTTTCGGCACATTAGGTAAAAGAGAAGGAGATCCTTCGCCTTTTATTTTTGCCATGATGGCTTTTACATCCTCAGAACTCGCAGTGATTTTCGAAGCGGCGGGTCTTTTTGCCCAGCCACCTGTTCTGTTTATTTCTGTTGCATCTCCAGGTGCTGTAACTGTGCCCTGAGTTTGAGTAGTGCCATTATTTCCGTTATTATTTTGGTTTTGGCCAGAGTTGTTCCCTTGATTATTTGCTACTGCGGCCCCAGATAATGCTTTCCATGTTTTTCCTCCCGCTTCTACAAGACCATCTTCCCAACCAAAGGTTTTTTGTTGAAATGCTTTGATAGCTGTTTTGGTATCATTACCGCAGTCGCCATCTACATTCAAACCTGCATTTATCTTCTCATTTAGGAGCTTTTGAACAATTTTTACGTCATCAGAGTTATTCACACCGTCAATACCTACAGAGCTATTTATAGATCCCGTAATATTTTGTTCTTGATTTGTATGAGTGGTGGAATCGTTGTTATCTATCGGCGCAGGATTGTTATTTGCCAAGTCATCGGCATTGGGTAACTTAAGTCCATTTTTGCCAATTACTGATTTTACGTTATCTTCTATCGTTTTCATCATACGCTCATAACCTGTCGAACTGGCATAGCGCAGACCTCTTTCATTGACAAAATTGTCATCAAGTTCATCGGCACTTTTTGCAGATAGATAATCCTCTGCCATGAGGTCATAATACATTTCAATACCCTCCTCTATATCATCAACCTGATCCAGGAAAGCAGCATCTTTTGTGTCGTACACACCAACGTTGAAAGGAGAATTCTTACTACCTTTTCTTGGAATAACTGTTCCGAAATGTGATTCACCCTGACATTGTGCCAGCATCAATTCAACCGGAACAACTTTGCTGATATCATTACCATATTTTACAAATGTTTTTAATGCAGCATCGGCAAGCATTTTTCCAGTAAGTGGAATGGGCAGTTTGTGTATGGGCTCTTTTTTTTCACTGTTGGCATAGTTGTTTTTACCCTCATAAATCTTAGCCATTCTGTTTATATAGGTTTGGGCAACCTTCTCATAAGACTGAAAATAAGCAATTTGACCTGAAGTTAACTTATCTTTATCAACCATAACCTGTTCACTTTCCTCTTGGAAAGTGTTAAAATTCCAGGCTTTTTTTGTGTCGGCAGTGAAAGTTTTTCCTGGATTGCCATTGTCTGTACCTTTGGCTTTTTCAATTTTTACAATTTGTTCATTTATATCCTTTATTTCAGATTTGATGCATAGTATTTCTTTATTTTCAATTTCAGTTAGAATGCCATCATTTTCAATAGCCCATTTGCTGTAAACAATTAGTTCTTTTTCCCATTTGGCTAATGTTTCTTTTAATTTTGCGAGTTGCTCGGCGAGTTTATCGTTTGACATCGTATTGAGATTTTTTGATTTTTACTTTAAAGATAAACTTAGAAGTATTAAAAAAATTAGTACTCTAATTATTGAAATATATCTTTCATTTCTGTAGGGCAATCAGCTGCTTTAAACTTGTTGATGTATGCTTCATTGTTTTTTAGAATGTTCTCTAATTCTTTATCAAGTTCCTTAAGAGATTTATCTTTTAGTGGGCCATAATGCATACAGTTTTCAAAGTCCTGAGTATAAAACGAGCCCTCCAGCAAAATATCATTATCGAAAATTAATAATAACATATAAGAGCCAGGTGCAGAAAAAGATTTGTAAGCAGTTCCATGCAGTTTGCCATTTTTAAAGTCAGCACTTATTTTACTTCCAAATCCCATTCCGGCCATTTTTACATATGCTTTGCCGTCCAATACCTCT
>JBILRK010000164.1:0-5469 GCA_044372705.1 Saprospira sp.
GAAGTTAGTCTCGACTTGGGACAAGATGAAGTCTGAAATCTTTACTCTTCGTTGCTTTCCACTTTTTGATATCTTATAATCTGATGATTTCGCCGCAAATATAGGAGTTTTTTGAAGATTTAATCTAAGCGCTTTCAATTAGAAATTGAAAATTCGAGTTTTATGAAAAAAAGGAGACTATTTTTTCAAAATTCCTCAAAATTAATCAAACCAATCTTCCTTTTCCCGCTTTCAATTTCCTTGATTATTTGTACAATTTTGGAATTGACCGGCGTAGTAATGCCATATTTCAGCGCCTTTTCGACAATAAAGCCATTGAGAAAATCAATTTCGGTTTTATTGCCCCGCTCAAGCGATTGAAGCATCGAAGATTTTAGCCTGCGGTATTTGAAACCGATGATTCTGATAAGCAGATGTCTATAAAAGTTGCCAAAAAATCCCGGCTTTTTCAAAAATCGGTAATAGTCAATTTTGTTGGCATAGGGCGGCACCTTCATGTTCATTGCATCGGCAACCAACATGGCTTCGCGCATGATTTCGATAAACAAGTTGCGAATCTTTTTCTGGCTGAGCATCTGCCCTAGCTGCAGACCACAAACTGCGCCCAGACTGGTAATACAGCTATTGATGATGAGTTTTGAATAAAGACTTGCTATGATATCCTCCGAAATTTCGACAGGAACAATCAACGCTAGCATTTTTTGAATTTCAATCAAATGCTCCTTTGAACTTCCCTGGAGGGTTCCGATGACGAATTCACCGCCGGAGGTCATTTCCAGTTCCCCTGGCGCATGCATACTTGCACCCCAGCCCACTACGCAGCCTACCATTCGGTCCTTTCCGATTATCTCAGCCAGTGCTGCTTCGCAAATGCCGTTTTGCAGAGAAAGCACTTTTGAATTTTCATGCAAAAATGGAAGAAGTTCCTTGGCTGCGGGCAACATATCGGTGGCTTTGGTGGCATGCAGCACCAAATCATATTTGTTTGTCAACGCTCCGATAGTGGCTACTGCATTCATTTTCTGATTGATATTTCCACAAATGCCGCTTACTTTCAAGCCCTGTTCTTTGATTTTTAGAGCAAGCTCGGGATATTTGCAGACTACTGTAATGTCGTAATTGTTTTTTGCCAGAATTGCTGCACAAACGCCGCCTATGGCTCCGGTTCCGATGATTAGGGTTTTCATTATTGAGACTTAGAGACTTTTAAAAATTAGAAGGTAGAAGGCTGAAATTAGAATTTTTTAACAAGACGCTAGACCAAATTAGAAAGTAGAAGGCTGAATTTAGAATTTTTTTCTTTGAGCAGACTTTTTGTTGATACTTTGTGGTACTCTGTGTAATTCTCTGTGCGCTCTGTGGTTGAAATTTTTAGACTTTAGACTGAGAGACCTTTTAAAATTAGAAGGTAGAAGGCTGAAATTAGAATTTTAGGCTATACTTTTTGTTAATACTTCGTGTTCTCTGTGTAATTCTCTGTGCGCTCTGTGGTTGAAATTTTTAGACTTTAAAATCTAGACTTCAAAACTCAGGCTTCAATTTTTAGTTTTGTCAGGCTACTCTGTACTGGTATCTGGTAACTTTTTTTAACTTTACAACTTTATAATTGTTTCCATGAATGAAATTTCGACATTAAGATAAATCATAATAATGAAAAACTGTGTAAAAATATTGGCCATTCTATCTGTTTTCCTAAGCTTTTATGGATGTTTTGCCATACAAAAAGGCGATCAGTACAAACACATTGCTCCAGGAATCTGGCGGGGACTTTTCTTATTTGGAGAGGACAGTCTGGCCGATAAAGTTCCTGTCAACTTCGAGGTCATAGCAGATGGAGAAAAAATCAGCATCGAATTTATCAATGGAAATAGCAGGGTGAAATCAGACAGCCTCCGTTTTTGGGGGGATACACTATATGCCTGGTTCGACAACAATAAAAAATACCTCAGGGTAATTTATGAACCCGGATTGGTTGAAGGCTATTTCTACGATAGCGAAAAAAAGAACTACCCGATAGAGTTTTATGCACAATATGCACAAAAACATCGTTTTCTCGACCTTAGAAAAAAGCCAAAATTTGATATAAATGGTGTTTGGGCAATGGATATTTTGGACGAAACAGAGAATATTATCCCAACAAAACTTGATATCAAGGTGGATAAAAACAGGGTTATTGCCATGATGAAAATGGAGAAAGACTCTTTGCCAACTGAGCTTGAAGGTACGGTTCAGGATGACAAACTTTTCCTTTCGGCCTTTACTGGCGACCGCATCATTTTGGTAAAAGCTATTCTGAAAGACAAGGAAACTTTGGGACAGGGAAGCATTCGTATCAATACCATCGAATTGGCCTGTGCCGCCAAAAAAGTAACACTCGATTCTAACAAAAAAGCTGAATGAAAACGCCCAAATCCTTTTTGCAAAAATCCGAAGCTAAAGCCTTTTCTGCAGAACACCGCAGAACAATCAGCTTTAATATGGGCAAATACGATGCAAAGGTAAAGGAAGGCAAAGCACAGTTTTTTGACCTTGAAAAAGCCCGCAAGCTGGCTAAAAACACCAAATGGCAGGTGATGGAAAATCTGCCGGAACTGCTGCTTCAATTCGAGAAAAATTTCACTTCGCGTGGCGGACAAATCATCTGGGCCGAAAATGCCGAAGATGCGCTGGAAGCAATTGCCGGCATCGTCGAAAAGCATGCCGCTAAGACAGTTGTAAAATCGAAATCGATGATAACGGAGGAGATTGAGCTCAATCCCTTTCTCGAAAATATGGGTTTGGAACTGCTCGAAACCGACCTGGGTGAATACATCGTACAATTGCGCGAAGAGCCACCCTATCATATCGTTACGCCCGCGATGCACCTTAGTCGCACAGAAATTGCTGAATTATTTCACAAAAAATTTAATACCGCTCCCGATGCGACGCCCGAGGAAATTACCGCCTTTGTACGGCGTTTGCTGCGTCAAAAATTTGAATCGGCAGATATTGGTATCAGCGGAGCCAATTTCCTCATTGCCGAAACAGGCTCGGTGGCCTTGACCGAAAACGAGGGAAATGCCCGATTGGCGACCACTTTTCCAAAGGTACATATTGCCATAGCAGGCATTGAAAAAGTGCTGCCCAAAATTTCAGACCTGGAAGTTTTTTGGCCTTTACTGGCCGCTTTCGGCACCGGGCAACAGCTCACAGTTTATAATAGTCTCTTGAGCGGCCCTCGTCAGCCCGATGAAAATGACGGCCCTGAAGCCATGTATGTCATTCTGCTCGATAATGGTCGCAGCGAAATTTTGGCAAATCCCGAAAAAAGACAATCGCTTTATTGCATCCGTTGTGGCTCCTGTCTGAATGCCTGTCCGGTGTACCGAACCATTGGCGGACACAGCTATGAAGCACCTTACAGCGGACCGATTGGCGCAGTGATCATGCCAATGCTCGAAGGATATGAAAAATACGGACATTTGAGTGGTGCATCCTCGCTTTGCGGCGCTTGTACCGAAAACTGTCCGATGAATATCGATTTGCATAAAATGCTGGTCTACAATCGCAGAGATGCAGTAAAAAGCGGAGCAGGCAGTGCCGAAAAAATGCTTTGGAAGTTTTGGAAAAAAGCCATGTTGAATCGAAGATCGATGAATAGTCCATTGTTCTTGAAGAAACTGATGGTCAATTTATTTTTCAAAAAAGCCTGGGGACCAAGAAGGGATTTTCCCGATTTTGCAGCCGAAAGTTTTAATCAACGCTGGAAAAAAGGAAAACTTAGCGGATAAATTTTAGCTTTTGGGATATAATTTGTAATTTGCAAAGCATTTCCTTAGAAATCAGTTTAATTAAATGTTCAAATCAAAATTCAATAGTATGAAAATTCTTAGTATCGTAGCACTGATGCTGTTTTTTGCTTTTAGCAGCGTAGTTGCAAATAATTCAGTTTCAAATGGCATAAATGTTGAAGTGGCTTCTCCAGATGCAGAGGTTAAAAAATTGGTTCAGTATATGATCAAAGCTTATAATCTGAATCCAGACCAGCAGATGAAAGTAAAAGAAGCTGCTATGAAAATGGCTTCCGATGCCGCTGCACAAAAACCAATCAAAAAAGCGGAGAGAACAAAACTTCAGGATTCTTTTTCTGCCGCCATGTCAACTACCTTGACAGCTGCACAACTTGCTCAGTACAAGTCGGCACTAAATGGAGAAATTGGTAAAATGCTCAATACAATTATCGACGCTGCAACAAAATAGAATTTCAAATTCTTAAAGATATTTTCAACAGCTCAGGGCAAACCTTGAGCTGTTTTTTTTGATGTTTTATATCATCATTGCAAAATTTGATTGGCATCTGTCGTTAAAAGAGTTTATATTTGCAAATATGGCAAAAAATAGCGCTTTAAGTTTTTTATAGTATGGTGGAAGATAACAACGAAGATTTAGATTTTGAATACGAATTCACCGAGGAATCAGATGGTTCTGAAGAACAGGTTCGTGAGGTAACCCCAGAGCAGTTGGAGGTTTTTCACAAGGAATTGATGCCACAAATCAATGCCCTGTATAACTTTGCCTTTCATTTGACCTACAATGAAGATGATGCCAATGATTTGGTACAGGAAGCTTACATGAAAGCCTTTCGATTTATTGATAAATACATCGCAGGAACCAATGCAAAGGCCTGGCTATTCAAGATTTTGAAAAATGCCTTTATAAACGACTACCGAAAAAAGAGTAAGCGTCCTCAAAATGTTGATTATGAAGAAATAGCCATCTATCACGATTCTGAAGAAGATAGTTTTGGCAGGTACACCGATTTGCGCGAAGAGATATTTGAAGGCATGATGGGTGATGAGGTAACCATTGCAATAAATTCTTTGCCAATCGATTTCAGAACAGTGATTTTGTTATGTGATATTGAAGATTTTACATACGAAGAAATTTCCAAAATTATTGATATTCCAATTGGGACCGTTCGTTCACGTTTGCACAGGGCAAGAAATATGCTCAAAGATAAGTTGAAAGAATACGCAAAAACAATGGGGTATAAGGATATGAGGGGATCGAAACATAAAGAAGACTAAATAATTCTTTTTAGTAGATAGGAGGCAGGTACCAGTTACTAGTAATTCATACATGATTTTAATAACTTTCATCTTTCTCCCGATAGACATCGGGATTTCATCTTTCAGTCTTCAATTCTAATCACTTATGAAAGTAGAACATATAGGCATCGCCGTAAAAAATTTAGCAAACAGCAACGAGCTGTTTTCGAAACTGTTTGGTCGTGATAATTATAAAGTAGAAAGTGTTGAATCTGAGGGCGTTTCAACCTCATTTTTTATGTGTGGAGAAACCAAGGTAGAACTGCTCGAAGCAACAAATCCAGACAGTGCCATTGCTAAATTCATTGAAAAAAGAGGCGAGGGCATTCATCACATTGCATTTGAGGTGGATGATATCTATGCCGAAATGCAAAGGCTTAAA
>JBILRK010000165.1:0-5459 GCA_044372705.1 Saprospira sp.
AGCTGCAGATGCCATTTTTTAGACATTCGGCAAAACCGGCCTGCAGGTCTTTATAAAGGCTTTCGGGGCTGTCTTTGGGCAAGAGCGATTCTATGATATTCATGGCATTTTCGGTAAAAATACCAGTTGCTTTGCCATTTGGATAGGTGATGATTTCGCCTTCAGCACCCAAATCTGTTTCCGAAATAAGTTTTTTATCGGGATCTATACCAGCCTTGCGCATAGCCATAGCATTGGCAAAAAGCGCATGACCGCTGGCATGAACCAACATAACCGGGTGATCGGGCGATATTTCTGACAGTTTTTCATGTGCCTGATATCCCGTAATCAATTTTGGTTTTGGGTCCCATTTGCTTTGATGCCAGCCTCTGCCAACTATCCATTCTCCTTTTGGAGTTGTTTTTGCGGCTTCGGCCACCATTGCTAAGAGTTCATCATAGTTTTTTACCTTGCTCAGGTCGAGCTGTCTTTGTTGTTTTCCGAGTGCCAAAAGATGTGCATGACTTTCGATAAAGCCTGGAATAAGCGTTTTGCCTTTTAAGTCAATCTTTTTTGTGTTTTCTCCTACCAATTTTTCTATGTCAGCCAATTTGCCTGCTGCCAATATTTTTCCATCTTTTATGGCTATAGCCTCTACTTTTGGATTCGAAGCTTCGGCCGTGTAAATATTTCCACCAAAAATGATGGTTTCAGCGACTTCTTTAGGCTGGCAAGATATTAAAATTGAAAATAATAAAGGGAAAAACAGCAGTTGCTTCATATGTTTTTATGTATTTTTGTTTCAACAATTTAGACCTAAATATTCCGATTTAAGCTCATTTGTTTTTGTTAGATTAAACATCAAAACTATGAAAAAAATCCTGTTAGTTCTAATGCTTCCTTTGGCCTTATCAATCAATGCCCAAAATAAACTAATTCAAACAATCAGTGCCTTCAGATTTTGACATGGATCATATTGGTAAATTTGCTATTTTCGATATTGAAGGCAAACAATTGACAAAATTTAAGTATGATGCGCTTTATCCTAAAGACAATTATATAGAAGCTGTTATCGGAACCAAAAGAGTAAAAATTGATAGAAACGCAAAAGAGTTCAAATAATTAAAACTGTTATTAAAATGAAATCTATTCTAACAACACTATTTTTATTATGCACAATTGCTGCTTATACTCAAAACTGTAATAACAATCAGACAGCAAAGATACTGTTGATTGGTGACAGCTGGGCAAATTTCATGCATCTAAACCAATCGGTTCAGGATGCCCTGAATAATTTTGGATTCAGCGATTTAGCTCAGGTAAGTGACAACAATCTGACCTTTGCCGGTGCACGCACAAGCGATTTTCTAAATGACACTGCAAAGTTGAATGATCTTCGTGATGCAATCATATCAAATCCCGATTTGGAATTTGTACACCTCAGTATCGGTGGTAATGATGTGATTTATACCTGGGATGTGAATTACTCCCAGCAGCAGACAGATGTCCTTTTTGATACGGTTTATAACCGAACCCTTAGGATTATTGATTTCATACATTCAGTAAATCCCGATTTACAAATTGTTTGGTCGGGTTATGTGTACACCAATTTTGGCGATGTTATTGGCGCATTGCCATCGTTCTTACAATCACAACATCCTTATTATGCAACCTGGTCAGGTATGGGTTTTCCCAATTTTCAACAATTAAATGGCTTGCTTTTGAGCTTTGCAAATAGGGTAGAGGCTTATACTTCACAACAAGACCGTGTGCATTATGTGCAGGCGCTTGGACTGATGCAAAACTATTATGGGCAGACAACAGCTCTTTCTGTGCCACCTACGGGAACTTATGCAGCTGGAATAAGTCCTATTGATACTGGATTACTTGATTATCCATCGCCTGCAGCGGCTATGCTATCACTTGGCAATATTCCATTGACAAACTTCAGTTTGACCGATTGCTTTCATCTTAGTCCCAATTCATTTGAAGTCTTTATGGACCATCAGTTCGATAAGTTCTATATGAATAGTCTGATGCACGACACGGTTATCAAAGCTAATTTTGGTGGAACTGTTCGTCAATCAGGACAAAGTTCAGCACTGTTCGAATTGGGCAATACAAATCAGGATGAGAGCAGATTAATATTAGATTTTAACTATAGCTTGCCCGATACAGGCGTGAGTGCTGCAAGTTTATTCTTAAGAAGAAAATCTGCACAGAATGGCAATGTCATCAATCAGGCGAGTTCAATATCTGTGGATTTATTTTATCAGTTTGCTGGTTCAAGCGATGCTGTTGCCGCAGATGATTTTAATGACATTCCTGAGACTACAGCAGCTGCTTGTTTTTACGGCGATTTGGATAAAAATAAGAATTGGCTTCGAATTGATTTGCCTCAAAATACGCTTGCCTATTTACAAAGCGGAACTTATCAACTTAGGATATCAGCCAATGGGGTATCGGGTCAAAAAGTGGAGTTTTACGACAGTATAAATCCCGACAATGCACCTTTTATAGATTTGACTTATGGGCCAAAGCAACAGCTTCCTTCAGCTATTGAAACAGTTTATAAAACAGAGATAAAGCTATATCCAAATCCATCAAATGACGGAATATTTAATCTCGAAAACTATCAGGATATTCATCAAATCAATGTTTATGGTCTTGATGGCAAATTAGTCGCAGCTGATTTTGATAAGAATATGGGCATGCTTAAAGTGACAACAACTGTTGCAGGAATTTATGCAGCTCAGTTGTTGGATAAAAATGGGAATATTTTATCAGTTGTAAAATTATCGATACAATAATTGATTGTAAGTGATTGTTCATAAATAACGATATAATTGCCAATTGGGGTTTGGAGGGATAATCTGCATTTTACGAAGTAAAATATCAGTATTTTGAGCATCAAAATCAGTGCGGATCAGTATTATCCTATTTATATCCGTTTTTTAAATTTTTGTTTTAAAAACACAGATTAATCGGTAAATACTGATTGACGCAGATCTTCGATACTGATCATTTTCCATCAGAAAATAACAGATTTGCAAATGATATCACCGAAACATTTCATCATAATAACGCTTAGCGTGATTTTTGGAAAATAGGTATTATTATTTTTTAGTCAATTACTTATTCAAATTAAAAAAGGCAACCCCCAAATCGGAGATTGCCTTTTTAATATCTAGAAGCTAGTTCTTAGAACTTAACCAATTTCTCTGTATAGCTTTGATTGCCTGTGCTAACACGTACAAGATAAGTACCTGCACCAAGACCTTCGATATTCAATTCGGTGATACCGAAATCTTTTGTCGATGCCAGTAGTCTTCTGCCTGTAAAGTCAAACACTTCTACACTATAAGTTCCCTCGATGCTTGGCATTACAGAAACGATCTGATTTGCAGGATTTGGATAAATCATTGCAGTGTATGATTGTGTAAAATTATTTACAGATAAAGGTGCGCAGATTTCATTTACGGCACTGCCATTGCAATAAGTTGTTGCATAAAGATTTACAGATTGTAGAGGAGCATTTTCAGGTTGCAATTCTGCATCCGGACAACCCATTCTTTTTACAAGAAAATCGCGAATAAAATTTACTGTAGTGTCCATATAAGCCTGATTACCTGCATAAGGAACATGAGGCGCATTAGGGAATGTATAGAATTGATGTTCCAAACCAACTGCACATGCACGTTCGTGTAGCATACGGCTTCCATCTAGGTACATCAATGGAACACCAGGATTAACAATGCCACGGTTGTATTTTACAGTATTGTCATTAGTGCCATGTACAGAGCAAAGTGGAACATCACCAGCTTCAAGCCAGCTATATTTTGCCAAAGCACCACATCCATTGATAACGCCTTGTACTGTAGAAGAATAACCTGGATTACCACTAGCACCTTCAAGACCACCCAATTGTGTAATTGTTGCAGTAGTCAAATAACTTGTCAATTCACATTCATCATCGAGATATGCAATATGAAGTGCTGTAATACCTCCTGCTGAGCTACCGCCAATGTAGATTTGATTTGTATCGATTTTATAAGTATTGGTTGTAGCGCGGTCTTTGTAGAAAAATCTCAAAGCAGCTCTTGAATCTTGTACAGCACGAACTACTGCTTTTACGGCATTAGCAGAATCGAAAGGGAAGAAGCCCAAACGATAATCGATTGAAGCGCATACATATCCTTTTTTAGCAAAACGGTTAGAAAAAGTAACCATATCACCATCGGTTTTTGAACCGCCAATAAAGCTGCCGCCGTGAATCCAGATAATGAGCGGACGAGCAGACATGGTGTCGCCAGTTGGCTCATAAAAATCCATTTTAAGTGTTGTATTGGCACCAGTATAAGAATTGTTGGCTCCGTAGGTAATATTGCTTGTGGTTGTCACATTCTGAAAAATATCACTTGCATAACGACCATTAGAGCAAGGATTTTGTGCAAAAGCACTAAGCCCAAATAAGAGGCAGATAAATGTTGCTAGTTTGTTCATTTTGATTTTGTTTAATTTGGAAATAAGATGGTACGATAGGCTCCGGCATTCAACTCCGGAATATTTGAATTGTATTTTGTATTGATTGCTCGGATAAACTCATTGGCTAAAAGAGCGTTGCCTCTTGGATTGAAATGCAAACCATCCAAGGAATAAGCACCACCTGAAACAAATTTAGCGTTGATTGATATGCCATTATAAATAAAACCTGTTTTGAGTCTTGAGACAAAGGACCCGGTTTCGGCTACTGCAAGGCCGTATTGCGAAGCAATGGACCTGATTGCGGCATTGTATTGATCTATTTTATTGCGAAGTTCAGTAATTTCAGCATTGTCAAGTACAAACTCATCTCTTAGTGGAAATAGAACGCCCATCTGATAACATTTAACAGAATCGAGTGGAAGACCCAGCAACAAAAGCTCTGAGCTTAAAATTTGACGTATTCCAAACATATTGGCAGAGGTATCTTCTATCATAAAAGGATTTGCGCCGAGATTAAAAAAGTAACCAATCGGATTATAGACAGAATTAAGCGTTGTGTTATTTGCAGAATCTAGGTTTAAACCATTCCAAGGAATTGTAGTAAAATAGGGCATTTCTGTTACATCTGGAATAATACCTACAACGCCTTTGGCACCATTTGCAGTTAGATTTTGAATAAGCGCAGCGTATTCTGACTGAAAGTCGGCAGGGTCAGGTAGGCTTTGGATGCCACCAGATTTTGCAAATGCCAACACATCTTCAATGCCTAAATATGTTGCAAAAAATTTGGCATTAGCCTCAACTGCATCAGATGAAACAGTTGTCGTTAAGGATGAAGCCATTCTTGAGAAGAAGGCGTTGGATGTCGCATAGTTCGGACTATTTACGTCCATCAATTTTAGGCCTGGAATGCCATAATTGCCAAATGGGGTAGTCGAAGAATAAAGGTTATCGCTTAAAATAGTTTGGTCACCATTAGTTGCAATTCTGACAGG
>JBILRK010000166.1:0-5455 GCA_044372705.1 Saprospira sp.
AGGTGATCGTTTTTAATAGCATTCTTCAGTGTATTAGTAATATGAGCCTGACCAACAACGCTGTCGAAACGTATTGGGCGGTATTTACGGGCTGATACTACGAAATTGCTCATTAAAATTTGGGTATTAAATTCTTTTAATCAGAATACTGTTAAGGCAAAGATATGGATTAAAAAGTGGAATTGCAAATGAGAATTCAACGTTAAACTTATTATTAGATATGTGGGAAATTAGAAATGATGGTCGGACCTATTGTCAATTAAAGCTACAATCTGAATTCTATCATTATCTCTATTGAAAACTATACTATTATATTTGTCAATTACGAATTTTCATGACCAAGTATTTTGGAATATTGGAATTTTATGGACCCCTAAGAAATTAGTTCTTCAAATTTTATAATTTTTTCTTCAAAATCTATAGCAAGCTGCTCTCCCCACTCATCAAATAAAAAATTTAATACTTTGAGATACTGTATTTTTGCTTCTTGTGCCCAAACTATTTCAGTCATTTTTCTCTCTTCTTTTTTTCTCAAGAAAAGCTTTGGATTCTTTATGCACTTCAGCGCTGGTAGCATATAGTCCATTTTCTAATTGTTTTTCGCCTAACTTTATCAGTTGAATTTGACTTTCATTCAGTTCATTTGCCCAATCAGAATAATCTACAGACCTGCCGATGACAATTTTTTTTATTTTTTGTAAAAAGTTTACGTCTTCTAATTCAAGAATAAGCCTTATAATGTCATTTTTGAGTTCGGCATTTTTATTCATATAAAGTAAGTATTTAAAAATTATAGCTTAGAAACGTTATAAACAATGTGTAGTTCCGTGAATTATTAGTTCTAAAATACCCTGCAAGTTAGGTAAACTTGACAAGATTTCCAATGGTTTAACAGATTTCAATTTAAATTCGTTCCTGATATTTAGCGCTGTGATTTTAGAGTTGAACTTGTAGTTTCAAATTGTTTTAAAGCTTGAATGGGCTTAAAATCAAATGAAATTTCGTATTATTGTGCAATTAACAAACAACCATCTTAAGTATATGATCAAATTTAAGCTTTTTATAGGCTTTTTTCTAGCTACGGCCTTCTTTTTGGGCTGTAAAAACACTTCAAAAGTTAGCAATGTCATCATCGAAGACCGTGTGCTAGATGAGGTTGAGGTAGTTGCCTCCAAAACAGATTTTGAACGCCCTGTTTACAATCCCAGCTATCCGCGCAGGAATGACCTCATACATACAGCGCTTGATGTAAGATTTGATTGGTCTAAGCAACACCTTTTAGGTAAGGCAACCTTAAAATTAAAACCATTGTTTTACGACACCGATTCATTGCGACTCGATGCAAAGGGATTTGATATTCAAAAAATCGTTTTGAAAAATTGGGATCAGGAAATACCATTAAAATACGTTTACAATGATCGTAAAAATATTTTTATAAAGTTAGACCGCATGTACAAACGTACAGAGGAGTACACAATATATATCGAGTACACGGCCAAGCCGAATGATCTGCCATTGGGTGGTAGCGCTGCCATTACTGCCGACAAAGGATTATACTTTATCAATCCACTTAAGGAAGATCTCGAAAAACCGCAACAAATCTGGACACAGGGAGAAACGGAATCGAGCTCTTGCTGGTTTCCAACTATCGACCGACCAAATGAGCGTACAACTCAAGAAATGTATATAACAGTTGAAGATCGTTTTAAAACCCTATCCAATGGACTTTTGAAATCTTCACAAAAAAATAATGACGGAACCCGCACCGATTATTGGGTGATGGATTTACCGCATGCGCCTTACCTGTTTATGATGGCAGTAGGGGAGTTTGCTGTTGTAAAAGATGATTGGAATGGTATGCTCCTTGAATATTATGTAGAGCCAAAATTTGAGAAAGATGCCAAAAATATTTTTCCATACACCCCTGAGATGTTGACTTTCTTTTCCGAAAAATTCGGGGTTAAGTATCCTTGGAAAAAATATTCACAAGTTGTAGTGCGCGACTATGTATCGGGTGCTATGGAAAACACCAGCGCTGTTATTTTTGGAGATTTTGTTCAGAATGACAGCCGTTCTCTTGCCGATAACAGCGATATGAACGAAGGCATCGTAGCGCACGAAATGATGCACCACTGGTTTGGTGACCTTGTTACCTGCGAGAGCTGGTCAAATCTGCCATTGAATGAATCTTTTGCCAATTACAGTGAGTACCTTTGGTTTGAACACAAATACAGCCGCGATCATGCCGATTATATTCGAATGAATGAGATACGCGGTTACATGAATCAGGCATCCATTCAAGGAGATGCACAGCCGCTCATCCGTTTTCAATATGCCGACAAGGAAGATATGTTCGATGCCCACAGCTACAACAAGGGCGGTACAATTTTGCACATGCTGCGCTACTATCTGGGCGATGCAGCATATTTCGAAGCGCTGAGGGTTTATCTGGAAGAAAATAAGTTCAAAGCTGCCGAGGTACACGATCTTCGTTTGGCTTTTGAAAAGGTCTGTGGAGAGGACCTGAATTGGTTTTTCAATCAATGGTTTCTCACCAAGGGACATCCAAAATTGGAAATCAGCAGAAAATATGACGCAGCTGCCAAAAAAATGATAGTGACGCTCGAACAGACTCAGCCTTACAGCGAAAGTACAGTTTTTATTCTTCCTATGGCGGTAGATATTTACAGCAAAGAAGGCGATAAACCCAAAAGACATCTGATTCGCATGACCGAACAGAAACAGACTTTTGAACTCGATGCCGATAGTGAGCCGCTTTGGGTTGCCGTAGATGCAGAAAGAGTCATTCTCTGCGAAAGGAGCGAGGAGCAGACAATCGATCAATGGGTTAACCAATATAAATATTCCAAGCTTTTTCAAGACCGCTACGATGCACTGTCTGAATTAAACAGCAAACAGAATACAAATCCGAATGTAAAGGCCGTTTTTGAACAGGCATTGAATGACCCATTCTGGGTATTGCGCAATGCTGCGATTGATGAAATTAAACTGGATCCTGTAAAAGATGTTGCCATCATTCAAAAGATTGAAAAACTGGCCTTAAACGACGCCCGTCCTGATGTAAGAGCTGCTGCAGTTGAGCGCCTTGGGTCTTTCAGAGACAAAAAACAACTTGCAACTTTCCAGAATATTTTCAAAAATGATAAATCTTACCGGGTATTAAATGCGACCTTATTGTCTATAGAAAAAATAGATGCTAAAGCTGCCCGTGATATTGCAAAAGCAATTGAAAAAGAAACAGATAATGCCACTTTACTCTTAGCTATTGCTGAGCTTTATACTAAAGGTGGGGACAAAACTTTGAGTAGTTTTTATGAAAATAATTATCAAAAAATGACCGACTACAGCGGTATTACCTTTTTTGATAACTACAGTGAATTTTTAATTGAGGTGAATGACCTGGAATTTACTGACCAAAAAATTAGCTTTCTAAAAGAAGTGGGCACAAATCAGCAACTCAGTCAATGGCTGCGTTATGCCGCTGCAAATGCGCTCAAAAAATTAGGAGCCAAATACAAGGAAAAAACATTGGGTACTAAAATCTCAACGGTGCTTAAAGAGGTTATTTCAAAAGAAAAAAGCCCTATGCTTTTAGGAATTTACAGTGATTGGAACTAAGCATATGAATAAGAGACAGAAGAAATATAAGCCAATAAAATGATTACAACGCTCAAAGCCCGCTACTGCGGGCTTCTGTCTATATTGTTTTTGTTTTTATTTTCTTGTTCATCAAAAGAAAAAAAGGGCGAAGAATCGAGTATTTTTCAGTATCCTAAAGATACGGTATGGAGAGGTATTCCCATGAAATTAAATAGCACTCTTTACAAAAAAAATGCCTTCCCATCCTATACTGACAGTATATTGATTGCCTGTGAAAAACAGCAAAACTTTAATTATTTTGTTGGAAAATCTCAAAAAGAAGTACCTGCAATACTGAATAAACTGAACAAGCAGGAGTATTTAAATTATGCTCAATTGCGTTTTCTCGGAATTCCGGCTGACAAAGATTCCAGAGAAAAACTGAAATACCTTAATCTTAGAGGTCGTAATCTCAAGCATATTCCTTACGAATTGAGTATGCTGAAAGGCCTTGCTGATCTTCAACTGAGCGATAATAGTATCGGAAACATTCCACAACATCTTTTTTATTGCAGAAATCTAAAAAAATTGGATTTAAGCTCCAATATACTATCCTATATTCCAACTGAAATTGCTTATTTGAACCAATTGGAAGAGCTTACGCTCAGAGATAACAAACTCAATAATCTTCCAACAAATTTGTCACAGCTCAAGAATCTTAAGGTATTGGATTTGAGCAATATGCACACGAAACTTTCTCGCAGTTTCAATAATTTTATTCATATTCCAAATGCTGTTTGTCAGCTTGTGAACCTGGAAAAACTTTTGCTGGAAAAATTGCCACTTCAGGTAATTCCAGTCAATATTGTTTATCTGAAAAACCTCAAGGTACTGAGCTTGAATGGTTGTTATAACATGAATGTTTACAATGCGCTCAGAATTCTATCAAATATGCATCAGCTGCAGGTGCTGGATATTTCTTTCACAGGCACACATCGTGTTCCCAACGAGATTGTAAACCTAAAAAATTTAAAGGTGCTAATTTGGCAGGAAGAGGGAAGTTACAATCAGGCCGAAATTGAAAGAATACAGGCTATGATGCCTAATACCAGAATTTATTCCGGTAATGGACCAAGGCCTTTTCTGCGTTCCAATTCTTTAAATACTATTCTGAATGGATATTGATGCCAATCCAATTGATGTAAGTTTTTCAACTGTAATTGTAAATAATAAAAAGCTAAGGGTACAGCATTTAAAACAGGCAAATGCAGACAATAAACCTATGCTTGTTTTTTTGCACGAAGGCTTGGGTTGTATAGAACTTTGGAAAGACTTTCCACTTAAACTGGCGCTGGCCACAGGATACAATGCCATTGTTTATGACAGACAAGGTTATGGTGGGTCAGATGCATTAGACCTGCCCCGACCGATGAACTATCTGGAGATAGAAGCCTTGGAATTTTTGCCAGAATTACTTTCAAAACTGAATATCAGTAATCCAATTCTTGTAGGGCACAGCGATGGCGCTTCAATAGCGCTGATATTTGGAGGAAAATATCCATGTTCTGCCATTATAAGCGAAGCAGCACATATTTATGTGGAGGATATTACCATAGAAGGCATTAAAACTGCAAAATCAAATCCCGATTTACAGATTGTAAAAGAGAAGCTAAAGAAATATCATGGCAGTAAAACTGAAGATATTTTTAGTGCATGGGCAGATACCTGGCTTTCAGATGACTTTAGGAATTGGAATATCAGCTCACTCATTTCTGAAATCAACTGCCCCCTGCTGCTTATTCAGGGTTTGGATGATGAATATGCAAGTCCAATCCATGTAGAAAAAATAAAGGAG